>DASRHX010000237.1:0-4532 GCA_035650295.1 Bryobacteraceae bacterium
CGGCGAACAGGATTGAGGCACAGCCGACAGGCAGCCGGATTTCAGCTACGATCTTGTTTTCCTGCGGGTCGATTCGCTGGAGAGAAGTCTTGGCGTCGGCCAGGAGCCAGACGCTGTCCTGCGATGCGGCCAAGGCAGCCCCCGCGGTTGGCATGCCGGTGGGAATGAAGACGGGGGCTGCAGGTGGAGTGGGCGGCGCTTCGGACTTGGGAGCGTCCGGCGGGCGGCCGCCTGGAGACCTTGTTCCGCGAATCGGCCGCATCTCAAACTTTACGAGGGACGAGCTACCGCACGAAGCTGTCCAAACAAAAGAGAACGCGCTGAGCAATCCGCCACAAGGCTTTTCAACGCCCTTGATGTCGCGCGAAGGTTCGAATGGCTTGTTGGTGCGCGCATCGAAGCGGTGAATTCCCTCCGGCCCGGTCACTGCGATCGATTCCGTGAACAAGAGACCAGATGGAGGAGCCGCAAGCGACAGTTCCGCTTCGGACTTCAAGTTGGCAAATGGAATGAGAACTCCTGGAGTCTTTACGCCGTTGGCGGGCGAGGACGTTTTGACGGCTTTGGGTTGCTTGGCGGCGCCGCAGAGGGTTGCCGCAGCAAGGCAAACGGTGAAGAAGATGCGGTGAAGGGAAGACATTCAGCTCGGTACCTCGATTGAACCGGCTGGCGTGGGCGGCTTACCGAGATCATAGAAGAAATCTATTTCCGCCGTCCAATAGAAAGCGGCTATAATCCCTATCACTCGCCAAGTACGCCTTTCCCGGCCCACGTTCAGAGCCGCCTAGACGAAAAAAGAGGTTGAATCATGCGATACATATGGCTCGCTCTGGTGTTGCTCGTCTCATTGCACGGCCAGGAGCCCGCGGCTGGTGACCGAAAAAAGGGGAACCGGCCTCCCCGGCCACCCAAGCCCGGCGTCAAGGAAGTGCAGAAAGGCATGGACCTGGTGGCGCCGGAAGCGGTTTTTTCCGTTCCGGGCGTGCCGGACTGGACTATCGCCACGCCAGATGGCATTTGGGTTTCGAATAAGCCGAAGGGAACGATCTCAAAGCTCGACGCGAAGACGAATACGGTTACCGAAACCATTGAAGTCGGCAAACAGCCCTGCAGCGGGATCGCCTACGGCTTCGGCAGCCTGTGGGCACCTACGTGCGGCGATAAGACCGTCGCGCGAGTGGACGCCAAGACGGCGAAGATATTAGCTTCCATACCGGTCGGGCCGGCGAATAGTGAAGGGGGAATCACTTGTTCAAGAGATGCCGTGTGGATGGCCACTGGAACCGACGGCAACAAAGTCGCGCGGATCGACCCGAAAAAGAATTCCGTTACGGCGGAAGTAGACGTTCCCGAAGGCTCCCACACGGTGGATTTTGGCGAAGGCGCTGTGTGGGTAACGCAGTCGAAAGGCAACTTGCTCACGCGTATCGACCCCAAGTCGAACAAGGTGACCGACAAGATCGAAGTTGGCCACAATCCTCGATTTCTGACGGTCGGCGAAGGCTTCGTCTGGACCCTGAATCAGGGGGATGGAACGGTGTCCAAGGTCGATCCGAAGACGCGCAAGGTAGTCGCAACCATTGCCGTTGGCATTCCTGGTGGCGGGGGCGAGATTTCAGCGGGAGGCGGCAAGGTGTGGGTTACCGTTTTCCAAATTCCTATTTCCGTCATCGACGCAAAGATGGGCAAGGTCACGCATCAATACGCGGGCGCGGGAGGCGATGCGATTCTTTTCGCGCACGGGTCAGTTTGGCTGAGCAATTTGCGGGAACAGAACATCTGGCGGCTAGACCCGGCGAAGTTAGCGCCTTAACGCGCAGCCGCATCGTCAGCGGCGGGCGTGATCTCTAGGGTTTGCGTCGCCTGCACGGGCCGTGCGGGACTCATTTGAGCGAGGCTCGCAGGGTCAAACTGGAAGCGAGCGGAGATCAAGTCGGCCGTGCGGAAGCAGGCCTTCGATACGCCTTTGTCCGAGTGTGCGGTGGTCTGAGCCAAGACGTGGTAGAGCTCGTGCGCGAGCACGCGGCCGAGGGCGCGGCCAAAGAAGGTCTCGCGGGCGGCGCTGGGGAGCTTGGAAATTGTGGGGGTCACTAGAGCGCGCGTGCGGTCGCAGTCCACCTGCACAAAGGGAAGAACTTGACCATCGGACACGGAGCTGGTTGCGAGACTGCCCGCGGGAAGCACCGGCACTCCGGCACCGGCGGCGCATGTGCCGCGGAACTGAATGACGACCAGATGTTCGAAGGAGTCTCCTTGCGCGGCGGAGGTTTTCGGGATCCAGAAAAGAGTGTAGGCCGCTGGAGAAACCAGGCGGGCGGCTTCTCGTCTCATTTCGTCGTAAGCGGGCGTCGATTGGGCTACTTCGGAAGAGACGACCAGCGTCAGCTGCCGCGATTGGGCCGCAGCCGCCGTAAAAGCAATAAACAAGCCAACCAGGGCCTGAACAAGAAGCGACATCGCTCGTCTCCACTCGGAGAACGGTCCGGACGCTTCTCAGTATATATAGGTTGGCGCGCGGTTGCGCTACTCACCGGAGTTGGGTTGGCGGCTGGCGCTCACCGGCCGGGCCATGCCACTTTTTGAAAGGGCCAGGCTTTCGAAATCCAATTTTTCATGTCCTTTAGCAGGACAACTTCAAATCCTTTGTCGTATCGCTCTTTAGTGATCCAGAGCGATGCGGCCGCGTCAAAGGCGGGATCTTTCGAGGGCCGTAGATAGAACGATCCAAGTTCCCGCTTGCCATCAGGCGTCAGTACGCCGTAGGCGAACGATTCGCGTAAATCGAATTTTTTCTCCTGCTGCATATCCTTCATCGCATCCTCCATGGTGAGGCCCGCGTGCGGCCATTTGCCGCCCAGTTGCTTTTGCAGATGCTCTATGGAGGACATGTAGGCGTAGTAATCGATCTTGACGAGGTCCGGTCCCAGTGGCACTAGTTTGTAGCCGTTGCCAACGTAAGTGACTGGCACATTAAACTCGGCTGGAACGAATGGCCCGGCGGCGAACAGCGCCGCGCAGGAAACGAAGAAGGATATAGCTCTCATTGGATCTCCTTGAGGTACACCCGCCATCCGCCAAGCGCCGTGATTTCTTTCGAACCGTACACGGCATAGGGTTCGCATACAAAGCATTTCATCCAGGAGCCGTCGTCCATCCGAGCGTTGCCTATGGCCAGTGGCGGTGGTACCTCGGCTACAAAGCTTCCGAATGTGTGCTCCGGAACGGCCCAAATTTCCACTTCGATTCCAGGGCCGTGGAAGCCAGGCTCATGCACCAATCCCGGCTTTGGAGGCTTGGTGTCTCGCAGCGCGTAGAAGCGGTAGTCCGCGGCCGTGCGGCACGTTTTCATCAGCCGCGCTCCGCGCGAAGTCAGTTGCTTGTTCAGGGGTTGACCTTCCAAGTGCGCGCCGAGCACGGCAATCGGAATACAACCGGGCGTCTCTGGCTCGCTAGCCGCTTCGCCGAGAAACCTGCCGGCCAAATGAAGCAGCGCGTTGTCGGAAAACGCCCGGCCGATCAACGAAACGCCAAACGGCAAGCCGTTCTCGCGGAAACCGGCGGGCACAGCCACGGCGGCGAGGTCCATCAAGTTTACGAAGTTGGTGTAATAGCCGAGATTAGTGTTGAGCTGCACGGGATCGGCTTCGACCTGCTCGATCATGTAAGTAGTGCCGGTTGTCGGAAGTAAAAGGACATCCATCTTGGCCCATTCGCTTTCCGCGTCGCGTTTCAGTCCCTGCAACCGGTAAGCGGCCCGGAAGGCATCGACGGCGGTGTGCTTTGCGGCTCCCTGGATGATGCTCCGCACAACGGGATGAATCGCATCCGGATTCGAACGAAGGAACGGTTCAATAGCCGCGAGCCGTTCGGCCACCCAAGGGCCGGAGTACAACAGCTGCGCGGTCTCGAGGAAGGGAGCGTAGTCCATTTCGGCGGGAACACCGCCGATCGACTCCATGCGGGCGATGGCGGTAGCGAAGAGACTGGCCGCGGCTGTGTCGCCAAAGAATTCGAGCTGAGAAAGCGGCGGTACTCCGAAACGAAATCGCCCGGAGAGCCATGGCGAAGCGCCGTCCCCCACCTCGCGTTCGCGCGAACTCCAGTCGGAAACATCCGGGCTCGCGACCGCCGCCAGTACATTCTTGGAATCGCTTGCGGAGGTGGCGAACACGGACACACAATCGAGCGAGCGGCACGCCGGCACGACGCCCGACATGCTCAGCAGACCGCGCGTGGGTTTCATTCCCACTAAGTTATTGAAAGCGGCCGGAACGCGGCCCGATCCGGCCGTGTCGGTTCCCAACGAAAAACTCACGAGTGATTTCGCAACGGCGACGGCGGATCCGGAACTCGAACCGCCAGAAATATAGCGCTTGTCGAATGCGCTTGAGCAAGCGCCATACGGCGAGCGAACACCGACCAAACCCGTGGCGAATTGATCGAGGTTCGTCTTGCCAACCAAAATCGCTCCGACGTCGAGCAAGCGTTGCACGACAAAAGCGTTTACGGCTGGAGCGTACGCATAGGCAGGG
>DASRHX010000238.1:0-9750 GCA_035650295.1 Bryobacteraceae bacterium
CTGAGCAATTCATGAGCGAATTCGGCGTGCTTGTCGAGACTGAGGCGCATGCCGAGCCCGAACTCGGCGTTGTCTTCAAACAATGAGTTCGACCAGGCCGGCCCACGGCCTTCGGCATTCACCGTGTAGGGCGTGGTGGGCAGATTGCCGCCGTAGATCGAAGAGCAGCCCGTAGCATTGGCGATCATGGCGCGATCGCCGAACAACTGCGTCATCATCTTGATATACGGGGTCTCGCCGCATCCGGCACAGGCGCCGGAGAACTCGAAGAGCGGCTCGAGGACCTGGATATCTTTGACGAGATTGTGATTCAGCTCGTCGCGCGGCTGCTCGGGGATGGCCAGGAAGAAGTCCCAGTTCGCCCGCTCAGTTTCCTGTTTGCCCGTGCGCTCGGCCATGTTCACGGCCCGAAGCGACGGATTGCTCTTTGACTTTACCGGACAAACCGCCACGCAGAGCGCGCAGCCGGTGCAGTCTTCGGCGGCAACCTGCAGTGTATAGAGCCGATCGCCAAACTCCTTCCAGCGCGCCTTGGCCGTGAGAAAGCCTGCCGGAGCGCCGGCCAGGGCATTCACGGGCAGGATCTTACTGCGAATGACGCTGTGCGGACACACCATCACGCACTTCCCGCACTGGATGCAGATCTCCGTATCCCACTCAGGCGCGGTCGCCGAGATATTGCGTTTCTCCCACTTGGCGGTTCCGGTAGGGTAGGTACCGTCGACCGGCATCTTGCTCACGGGAATGGAGTCGCCACGGTTGCGAAGAATCGGCCCCGCGACGTCCCGCACGAATTGGGGTGCGTGAACAGGCATCGGAGCGAGGTCGCCATTGTGCGCGGTTACCAGCGTCGGCAGAGGAACCTGATGGAGGTGATTGACCGCCGCGTCGACGGCTGCGAAGTTTTTCTTCACTACAGCCTCGCCGCGCTTGCCGTACGTCTTCTCGATTGAGCGCTTGATCGAAGCGATGGCCTCTTCCCGCGGCAACACGCCGCTTATCGCGAAGAAGCAGGTTTGCATGATGGTATTGATACGGTTGCCCATTCCGCATGCCTTAGCAACGCTGTCCCCGTCGATGATATGGAGCTGAATTCCTAGGTCCAGCATTCGCTTTTGCACGAACCCCGGCAGGTGCTCCCATACCTCGTCCGGCCCATACGGGCTGTTCAACAGGAACGTTGCTCCGGGTTGCGCGCACTCGAGCACGTCCAGCCGATTGAGCAGTGAGAATTGATGACAGGCAATAAAGCTCGCTTGGCTGATGAGGTATGTCGAATGGATCGGCCGGGGGCCGAACCTGAGATGCGAAATCGTCATCGATCCGGACTTCTTCGAGTCGTAGACGAAGTATCCCTGCGCATGGAAGTCCGTATCTTCGCCGATGATCTTGATCGAGTTCTTGTTGGCGCCCACGGTTCCGTCGGACCCCAGGCCATAGAAGAGGCATCGCACCGTGTCTGGATCCTCGGTCGAAAACGCCGGATCATATTCGAGGCTCGTGTGGGTCACGTCGTCCACGATGCCAACCGTGAAATGGTTGCGTGGGGTGATCTGCTTCATCTCGTCGAACACGGCTTTGACCATCGCCGGCGTGAACTCTTTCGATGAAAGGCCGTATCGCCCGCCGATCACCTTCGGCCGCGGCCCGGCCTCCCAGCCTTCCACAAGGGCCGTTAACACATCCTGATAGAGCGGCTCGCCCGCGCACCCGGGTTCCTTCGTTCGGTCGAGCACAGCAATCCGCCGGACGGTCTTCGGAAGGGACGCCAGAAAGCCGGCCACCGAAAAGGGCCGAAATAGCCGTACCTGGACCACGGCTACCTTTTCACCCTTGGCGCCAAGGGAGTGCACCGTCTCAATTGCCGTCTCCCCACCCGATCCCATCAGAACGATCACGCGTTCGGCATCGGGCGCACCCGTGTAGTCGAACAGCTTGTACTTCCTACCTGTGAGTTGGGCGAACCTGTCCATTTCGTTCTGAACGATCGCCGGACATGCCTGATAGTAGGGGTTTGCCGCCTCCCGCGCCTGAAAAAAGACATCCGGATTCTGAGCGGTTCCACGGATTACCGGCTGATCGGGACTGAGCGCGCGACGCCGGTGCTCGCCTACGAGATTGTCATCTATCATCGCCCTCATCTGTTCTTGCGTAAGCCGGCTTACCTTGTCCACCTCATGCGAGGTGCGGAACCCGTCGAAGAAATGAGCGAATGGAACGCGAGCAGCCAGCGTGGCCGCCTGCGAGATCAGCGCAAAGTCCATCACCTCCTGCACGGAGGCCGACGAGAGCATCGCAAAGCCGGTGGCGCGCACGGCCATTGCGTCCTGATGGTCACCGAAGATGGAGAGCGCATGCGAGGCAATCGATCGAGCGGCAATATGGAACACCGTGGGCGTGAGCTCGCCTGCGATCTTGTACATATTGGGAATCATCAACAGCAGTCCCTGCGAGGAAGTGAATGTTGTACACAGGGATCCCACTTGCAATGCGCCGTGCAGGGCTCCAGCGGCTCCACCCTCGCTCTGCATCTCCACTACAGACGGCGTGGTACCCCATACGTTCTTTCGGCCCTCGCTCGACCACTGATCCGACCATTCACCCATCGCCGACGACGGCGTAATTGGGTAGATCGCAATTACTTCGTTGGTTTGATGGGCCACCCACGCTGCAGCCTCGTTGCCGTCCATGACAGCGAACGAGTTCCCGGCCACCTGATTCTGGACTGCCATGCCTGCACCAATGCACGCCGACACCCATTGCATAACGACTCAGTCCCCATTGAAAAGGCGACGGTGTTTGTGCCCCGCAATGTCCAGCTGTGGGAAAACCCCCACCATCGCGGCGAATTGCCCCACGACTCCGAGGAACGGTGGCCGCTCCGTCGAGAGGGAGAGAGCAGTTATCCACTGACTTGTGAGTTGGCAGGGAAAGAAGTGGTACGCCCGAGAGGATTCGAACCTCTGGCCTTCTGCTCCTGAGGCAGACGCTCTATCCGGGCTGAGCTACGGGCGCACGCTTTCAACAACTTCCGAACGAAAAGCAGAACCCTAGATCATCTACCTTCATCCGGGAGGCACCTTGAAGCACCTCATAAAGGAGTTTAACACGCTGCGGCAGTACCTCAAGGACGTACTTTCGATGGATGATGCACGCCGAGCACGGCACGGAGTCGCTATGTATCCCTCCCCTCCAAGCAGAACAGAAGATCGTCGCGACGCTAAGCACAGAGCAGACCAAATGCCTTGTGCAGTTCAAGCCGAAAGGCGCATATGTTTTGCCTGCTCATCTGCTCGCATCGGCTGCCAGTCCGATGGCGGCAGCGGCACGCGAATGAGCGTGCGAAACGTGCAGTGCCCCATATCAAAACATGACTTTCAGTGCCAATTGAAGATTGCGTGGCGGCAAGGCGCTCTGAATCCGTCCGACGTTTGGATTGGCGAGCGAGGCGATAGGGGATCCGAGATTCGTGTGGTTAGCGAAGTTGAACGCCTCAAAGCGAAACTCTCCGCGGACCTTTTCCGTGATCGGAATTCCTTTGATAAGGCCGAAATCCCAAACGAACGCGCCAGGCCCTTCCAAGGCATTCCGGCCGCTGTTGCCAAAGGTGCCGAGCGCGTTCTGAACGTAGGCGGCAGTGTTGAACCACTGCGCGATCGGATCCGCGCCGGAGGGCCGCGCCGACGCCGCCGAAATCTGGTCGGCCAGATCGTTCACGCCGGAGTTTGTCGTCGGACCCGACATCGCGTTGTCTCTTCCGCTCTGGACACCAAAAGGCATGCCGCCGCGGAGAGAAAAAATGCTGCTGACCTGCCAGTTGTTCACGATCCGGCCCGCGATCCCTTGAAGTGATCGAATCGCCGGAATGTCGTAGAGCAGCGACACGTTTCCGATGTGCGCGATGTTGAAGTCGCAACGGCCGTAATCTTTGTTCGGATCGAGTTTATTGATGACGGAGACGCCGCCGATAGTACCGGTGTTGTTGTCGAGGCACTTCGAATATACGTAGTTGACAAGCAGGTTGAGACCGTTGGAGGTGCGTTTGGTGAGTCCCAGCTGCAGCGAGTGATACTTGGAAAACTGAAACGCCCGCACCATTTGAAGCGACGCGATACCCGCGTACGGGCGGCGCGCGTTGACGTTTGCCGCGCTCGCGCCGGGTCCGAACAGCGCGGGATTCCCCTCCGTGGAACTTGTGCCCTTAATCATGTGATTGCCGACATAAGCAGCCGAGACGCCGAGGCCGGCCAGCATCTGGCGCTCCACAGTCAGATTCCAACTCTGGACGTAGCTGGTACGAACGCCAGGGTCGAGTCCGGATGTCGCGGTCGGCCGTGGAAAGCGATAGGTCTTCAAGTCGTCCGGGCTCGTTGGTGGCTTCCATGTGAGAAAAGGATTGCCTCCTGGATATCCCTGATAAGGATTCGCTGAACTGGGAGGATTCTGGATCTGCACCACCAGTCCGCGGAAGGCCGCGGTATTTCCCGAGAACCGTTGAATGTTCATCCCGACGGGACGAAAGAAGACGCCATAAGCGCCGCGAAGGATCGTCTTGCCGCTGCCTGCGACGTCCCAGGCAAATCCGGCACGCGGCGCGAAGTTGTTCCAATCCTCGCGAAGGATGGACCGGCGCAGGCCTGCGTCCCCTGAGAAGACCAGGCCAAGCGGCGCATCCGGCGCAATTACGGACTGCATGCCCGGAATGAATCCCACCTGCGGAGCCGCGTCGTCGATTGGGGGCAGCCATGGCTCGAATCGCAAGCCCAGGTTTAAAGTAAGCCGTGGATGGATGCGCCAGTCGTCTTGAATCCACGGGAACCACTGCGTCTCGCGGATGTCCTGCGGCGAAGCACCCTGCTGGGCGAACTGAAACGGCAGTCCGAGCAAGAAGTCCGCGAACGAGTCTCCAGAGTTGGCGACTGTAGCCGCCGCAGTCCTCGATCCGTTGTAAGTCCATCCGCCTTGAGCTTGCGCCGGCGTGAGGGCGTATTCTCCATTACGCCGGATATCCATCCCGAACTGGATGGCGTGGCGCCCGTGATTCCAATTGAAACGCCCACGGAATTCGTAAGTGGAAGGCTGAATATCGATCAGCGCACCGCTGAAGGGCGCAGCGTAGCCATTGACGGTCACCCGAAACTCCGGAGGCAAGCCCTGTAGGGCGGGTGGCACATTGGCACCCAGCGACTGCACGGTTGGGGTTCCGGAAGGCCCACCGGATGTTCTTGGCACGCCGGTGTAACCGAACGATCCAACGAACAACAGGTTCGGGCTAAACGTGTGCGTTTCCGTGAACACCAGATTCCGATTGCGATACTTGACGATCGCGTAGAATTCCGGAAGCGCGCTGCTTGGCTGTTGAAAATCGAAATTGTTGAGGAAAAAGCGGCCGGTGAGACGGTCTCTTGGCGTCAGGTTGTGATCCAGGCGGACAGAGAGCTGAAGATCGTCCTGATCGGTGCGCGGTCTGGTGGCGAGAGTAGCAATCCCCGCCGGCTGAGCGGGCACGGGAATGAGTTCCAGAATGCGCTGCGTGAGCGGCTCCATACGGTCGGCGGGGATGCGATTGCCCGGGAACGGCTGGCCGGATCGCGGATCGATGAGTGTGCGAGACAAGCTTGAGAAATCGCCGCTTCTCAGAGGCTGCGATGGCAGGACGGTGATCGTCGGATTCGCGCCTCCCACGATGCGCGTGCCTTGATAGGAAGCAAAGAAGAATGTCCGGTCTTTGACGATTCGGCCCCCGAACGTTGCGCCAAACTGATTGCGCTTGAACGTAGTCGCGCGACTCGCAAAGAAGGTTCTCGCGTCGAGACTCTCGTTGCGAAGAAATTCAAATACGGAGCCATGATAATCGTTGGTTCCAGAGCGGGTGGCGAACTGGACGCTCGCGCCCGCTCCAGCCTGGCTCGCACTGAAACTTGATGATTTCACTGTGAATTCTTCGAGCGCGTCGGGATTGGGCAGCACCGGCGCCGTACCGAAGTGAACGTCGTTGTAAGTGGAGCCATCAAGCTCGAATGTATTGTCCGTTCCGCGGTTTCCATTTACTGCGACCTGGTTGTTCGCAGCCTGGAAATTGAGCGAACCGCCATTCTGTCCTCCAGTGTTGATTCCGCCCGCGGTCAGCGAGAGCAGCTGCAATGGATTGCGGCCGTTCAGCGGTAACTCGCGCATGTTGCGGCTGTCGATAGATGTTTGCACCTCCGACGAAGTCGGCTGCACCACGGGCGATGGTGCGGTGACACTGACCGAGCGCTGCTCGGCGCCGATCTCCAGCTGCAGCCGGAGATCTACGCTGCGGCCTGTGAGGAGCGTCAATCCGCCACGAACCATCTTGTCGAATCCCGGCTGCGTCACGGTGACCTCATAGGAACCGATGGGGAGATCGGAGAAGCGGAAGAGGCCGTCGGCGCTCGTGACAGTCTTGTAGTTCAGGCCGGTCTGAGTGTTTCGGCAAGTTACTTCCGCACCGGATATCACCGCGCCAGAAGGGTCGAACACAATGCCGCTTAGCAGAGCGCTAGGCTGTGCCTCAAGAAAGCCTATGACGAACAGAAACGCTAGGAACGGCTGCCACAGTTTCGGCTTCATGAAGTACCCCCCTAAGTCGGCGGAATCATATCACCTTATTTGTCGTATCGTCCGTGGCATAACGCTGACGCGCGAAGTCCAGCCTGGCTTGGTCTTGCCGAGGTAGCGCCACAACGAAAAATTAGCGTGAGTTGGGAAAGATGCCGCGCTAGCCCGGAGTTCCGGGCTGAGCTACGGGCGCGTGACTATTGATTTATCGCGAATCGCCTTGCGCACGGCGCATAAAGTGAATGACTGCGCCTAGACCGCAACGTCTACGCCCATCGAGCGGGCCGTACCCTTCACCTGCTCCATCACCTTCTCGAGTTCGAACGAGTTCAGGTCGACCATTTTGATTTTGGCGATCTCCTCGACTTGTTTGAGAGTGATCTTGCCGACCTTGTTGCGGTTCGGCTCGGCCGATCCCTTGGCAAGGTTCACCGCGCGCTTGATCAACACGGGGACAGGCGGCGTCTTGGTGATGAATGTGAAGCTGCGGTCCGAGAAGACAGTGATCACCACGGGAATGATGAGGCCTTCCTGATCCTTGGCGGAGGTCTTGGCGTTGAATGCCTTGCAGAACTCCATAATGTTGACGCCCTGGGGACCTAGGGCGGTACCAACTGGGGGAGCCGGCGTGGCCTTGCCCGCCGGGATCTGCAACTTCACCATTGCCTGGACTTTTTTCGCCATTGTTCGATTACCTCGTCAATCTTGTAGTTTCGCGCCGCGAGCGTGTGCTCCGAGCGGTAAGCTAGTTCAGTTTTTCCACCTGCAGGAAGTCCAGTTCGACGGGCGTGGAGCGCCCGAAAATGGTGACCAGAACCCGCAATGTATCGCGTTCCGTGTTGACTTCGTCGACACGGCCCGAAAAATTCGCAAATGGACCTTCGGTGATGCGGACAGTTTCGCCTTTGTCGAAGCTGAGCTTCGGACGCGGCCGCTCGGCGGAGCTTGTCTGCCGGTAGAGGACTGAGTTCACTTCGTCGGCCGTGAGCGGCACCGGATCCTTACCACCACCGACAAACCCGGTGACACGCGGAGTTTCCTTTACCGCATGCCACAATGCCTCACTCATCTGAAGCTGTACGAGAACGTACCCGGGATAGAGAAGCCGCTTACTGGTGACTTTCTTTCCATTTCGCATCTCGACCACCTCTTCGGTCGGGATGAGAATTTCGCCGAGTTCGTCGGCAAAGCCAAATGCCTGTGCACGCGTGCGCAACGAATCACGAACCTTTTGCTCAAATCCCGAATAGGTATGGATGATGTACCAATTCATGTTCGGGTGTTGAGCGGCAGCGGCGGAAACGTTAGGAGAAACTGCTGCAGGTTGGACGGCACCTTCCTCGGCGGATTCGGGAGTTGGTTCCTCGACCGGTTCGGAGTCAGCGGGTTCACCCGCGGCGGAAGCGGCCGGCTCTTCCTGAGCCTCTTCTAAAGGCTCATCGGAAGCCGCGGGCGGTTTGGGCTCGCCTTCTTCCGGACCGAGGTATTCTTCAGGCATGGTTCCCTCTTACTTTTGGGTGAGCGTCTCGAAGAGCCGCGAGATGGCGCGGCCAAGGACCAAGTCCACGGCCCAGAAGTAGGCGGCAAAGACGAACACGGTGAGAATCACGACAAGGGTCGTCGTTTGCACCTGAGCGCGAGTGGGCCACGTGACACGGCGCATCTCGGCCTGAAGGTCTTGCGTATACTCTTTGAGACGGGCAGGCCAAGCCTGGATTTGACCCAGGGGTTTACCATCATCCATCGGTGCGCCTTTTGAAACTGCTTGAGCCATCATATTGTCCAGTCTGTTGAGAAGCTGGCAGGGGCGGCAGGAATCGAACCCGCACTAGCGGTTTTGGAGACCGCCGTTCTACCGTTGAACTACGCCCCTGTTTCCTTAACCGGAGAGACGGGAGCACTCCAGCGGAGGGCCGCCGCTTCTATTCTACTTCAGTGGCCGGTCTACTTCACCTCGCGGTGATCGTGATGCTTCCGGCAAAAACGGCAGTACTTTTTCAATTGAAGCCGTTCCGTCATGGTCTTCTTGTTCTTCGTCGTCGAATAGTTCCGGCGTTTGCATTCCTGACATTGCAGGGTAATGATGTCGCGGGGCATGCTCATTTACCTCAGATCGCGTTATTAAGTCAAAACCTCGGTCACGGTGCCAGCGCCTACGGTGCGTCCGCCTTCGCGGATGGCAAAGCGCAAGCCCTTATCCATTGCTATGGGGGTGATCAATTCCACCACCAGCGACACATTGTCGCCCGGCATCACCATCTCGGTGCCTTCCGGCAGCGTCGCCACGCCCGTCACGTCGGTCGTGCGGAAGTAGAACTGCGGACGGTAGCCCTTGAAGAACGGCGTGTGCCGGCCGCCTTCATCCTTGCTCAATACGTAAACTTCCGCCTTGAACTTCGAGTGCGGCTTGATCGATCCCGGCTTGGCCAGAACCTGGCCGCGCTCCACCTCGTCTTTGTCGATGCCGCGCACCAGCAGGCCCACGTTGTCGCCGGCGCGGCCTTCGTCGAGCAGCTTCTTGAACATTTCCACGCCCGTTACCACCGTCTTGCGCGTCTCGGTGAAGCCCACGATCTCGACTTCCTCGCCCACCTTGATGATGCCCGCCTCGATACGGCCCGTCACGACCGTGCCGCGCCCCTGGATGGAGAAGATATCCTCCACCGGCATGATGAACGGCTTGTCGATGGCACGCTCGGGCAGCGGAATGTACTCGTCCACCTTGGCCATCAGCTCATCCACCGTGGCTTCCCACTTCGGCTCGCCGTTCAAGGCGCCCAGCGCGCTGACGCGCACCACCGGAAGATCGTCGCCGGGGAACTCGTACTTCGAAAGCAGCTCGCGCACTTCCAGCTCAACCAGCTCGAGCAGCTCGGCGTCTTCCACCATGTCGACCTTGTTCAAGGCCACCACGATGTATGGCACGCCCACCTGGCGGGCCAGCAGAATGTGCTCGCGCGTTTGCGGCATCGGCCCGTCGGTGGCCGCGACCACGAGGATCGCTCCGTCCATCTGCGCCGCGCCCGTGATCATGTTCTTGATGTAGTCGGCGTGGCCCGGGCAATCGACGTGGGCGTAGTGCCGGTTCGGCGTCTCGTACTCCACGTGCGCCACCGCGATCGTGATCCCGCGCGCCTTCTCTTCCGGCGCGTTGTCGATGGAGTCAAA
>DASRHX010000239.1:0-5082 GCA_035650295.1 Bryobacteraceae bacterium
CGGAAGCGATTCCTGGATGGCGCCACCGAGTTCGAGTTTCAGCGCTACACCGAGCCCGGTTTTTCCTGTCAACTTCCCCGAACCAACGCCATCGCATTCTCGCGGCGGCAGCAGATGCTCCTCTATTCATCGGACCGCGCGGGCGCGACGCACGCCTGGTCAATGGATTTGAAGTCGAGCGAACACAAGCAACTGAGCGAGGGAAAGCCGCTGGACGCGGCTTCGCTAACGCTGACCGTGGACGAGCGAAACTTGCTCTATACGTCCGAGGGAAAGCTTTGGATCTCGCCCACTACAGGGCCGCGGCCGCGGGCGTTGTGGACCAGCAATTCGGGCTTCTGCACGGCCTCAGGCGTGGCGGCTATCGCGAACGGCCCATCGGCCATCGTGATCGAGCAAAAGGATCGCGGTTCCCTGGTGCGGCGCGTGCCGCTATCGAAGGGTACGCCGGGAATTTTGGCGGAGTTTGCCGTGACCGTCATGGATCCGATGCCGAGGCCGCGCCGGGCGTCGCTGGCGCTCCGCGACGGGGATGGCGGGTTGTGGCTGGCGATGTTCGACGGCAGCAAGGCGCGGAAGTTGAAAACCGAAGCCGGCAAGCTATTGGGAGCGGCCTGGAGTACGGATGGAAGGACGCTTGTTTACCTGCTCGACCCGTTGAAAGAAGGCAAGGCGAACCAGTTGCGCGAACTGAATCCCGATTCCGGGGAGGATTCGTTGCTGGCCTCAACCAGCCAGTTCGCCAGCTTCAGTTCCAATGCCGATGGAAGCGTCATTGTCGGAGCCAGCGGTAGCAAGGCGCAGCCGTTTGTGTTGCTGCTGGTGCGGTCGGTGAAGCGAGAGTTGACGATTTGCGAGCACAAGTCGAGCGATGCCGCCAACGTGAGGCCAAGGTTCACACCCGACAGCCAGCGGATCTACTTTCAAAGCGACCGCGAAGGCAAATCTGTCTTGTACGGAATGGCAGTGGACAAGCTCGTGGAGAAGACAGAGAGCGAAGAGGATCAATGAGCGCGTCTCCGGCTACAGATTGATCCCGGCCACGTTACCACCGGATACGGTGGGACGCTCGAAATCGAATCCCACGGCCGCGGCGCGCCGGCGCAGTCGTTTGCGCTTTTGTTTGCTCTGGTACATGCGATGGTCTGCCTCGGCCAACAGTTGCTCGGCTGTGGGGCCATCGGCGGGAAACCGGGCGACCCCGACGCTAAGCGCGATTTCCGCCTCCGGGCAGACCGAACATGCGGCAGCGGAGACGGCATGGTCGAGCGCGAGGATCTTTTCTTCGAGATCGCCCCACTTCATGCCCGGCATCAGGATGACGAATTCGTCGCCGCCCATGCGGGCGACGTAGTCATACTCGCGGCAACTCAAGCGTAGTGTTTTGGCCACGGCACGCAGCACGTTATTGCCGTCCAGGTGGCCAAAGCGGTCGTTGACGAGCTTGAAGCCGTCGAGGTCGGTGACGAGAACGGCAAGCGTGCCGTTGCTGCGTCGCGCCCGGGCAATCTCATTCTCCAATTGAAGGAACAAGGAGCGCGAGTTCGGGAGCGCGGTGAGAAAGTCGGTGGAGGCTGAGGCGGTGGCCTGCTCGTACTTGAGGGCGTTTTCGACGACGACGCCCAACTTGCCGGTGATGGTGAGCAGCACACGCAAGTGATCCTTGCTGAAGGACTCGGCGTTGCGGCGGCTGAGCATCAGAACTCCAGCAGTTTGTTCGAGACCCATCAGCGGAAGGGCCAGCGCGGATTCCAGTTGCGCGGCGCGGACGTTTTCGGCTGTCGCACCCAATTCGGTGCGGGGGTTGCCGTTGAGAATCGGATTACCGTGTAGCGCGACCCAACCGACCAGGCCTTCGCCGATGGGAATTTCGCGGGAGAGCAGAATCGAGGCGCAATCTCCGCTGGCGTAGCGCGGCGACAGGACGTCGTCGCGCAGCACATAAATGGTCATCGAATCGAATGCAATCAATTGCTTCAAACGGCTCGAGAGGACCGAAAGCGTGTCGTCGAGGTGGAGCGAATTGCCGAGCTGTTGCGTGAGTTCGAGAAGGACCTGCGCTTCCTGCCTGGCGGCGGCGATGGTATCGAAGAAAGCAGGGCGGATCCCGTGGGTGGAAGTCAGGCTTTGAGGCTGCCGCGGCTGGTCTCGTTGCATGAGTTCGGTGGCGACGTCGCGTTCGCGCTCGACATGGGTGAGCTCGCGCGCGGCAAGGGTGTCTTCCCATTCGCGGTAGCCGCGGAACAGAACCTCAAGGACGCGCGGATCGAAGCTGACACCGGATTCGGCGGCCATCTTCTGCAGCGCCTCTTCAAGGGCGTAAGCGTCGCGGTACGGACGGCCCGAGATGAGAGCGTCGAAGCAATCGACCGCGGCCAAAATGCGCGCTCCCAGCGGGATCTCTTCGCCACGTAATCCCGATGGGTAGCCGCCCCCATTCCACTTCTCATGGTGAAACCGGACAATGCGCGCCACTGGATAGGGAAAGTCGACGCGCTCGAGGATTTCGGCGCCGACAGACGGATGAATTTTCACCTTCTCAAATTCCTCGCGCGTCAGACGCCCGGGCTTGGCGAGAATATGCTCCGGTACAGCCAACTTGCCCACATCATGCAACACGGCGGCCGCGCGGAGCGCTTCGAGCTCTTCGGCCGGAAGCTCGAGCGCCGTTCCGATGGACTGACAGTAGAGCTGCATGCGCCGCAGATGGTTTTGCGCCGTGTGATCTTTAGCTTCGATGGCAAGGGCGAGCGCTTCGATGGTGCGCATGTGGAGTTCGGCCATTCGCTCCAGGTGGTGCTTCTGATTGGACAGCCTTCCGAGATAGGAATGCGAGATGCAATGGGTGATGAAGGCGAACGGCAGCAGCAGTATGGGCGATTGCCCGCCGAGGACGAGCTGAGAGAAATGGAACAGGCCCGCCAGACAGGCACCGGCGACATAGTAGGGGAACGCCCAGACGTTCAGTTCCCGCCAGGCAAGTGCAAGATTGCCGCGCTCGGCCAGCGCCGCCCAGGCCGACATGGCGAACGTGTTCATGGAATACAGCACGACCGAGGCGACGATCAAACGGTAGACGCTGTGCAGATCCTGGCCGTTTAGCCATCCCGAATAGTACACGCGGTAGGTGATTGAGATGGCCAGAGACGTAGATGCGACGTGATAGAGAAGCGGCGGCGTGTTTTTTCCGCGGTCAAACCTGTAGATGTAACCCTGCACGAGAACGGTGCTGGCGCCAATGAGGAGAGTTTGGCTCAGCGGCAAATCGAGAACGCCCAGCAGGAGGAAGACGAAGTTGATGCTGATCGGCCCCATCTTGTGGGGCAGGCGCACGCGCACACCGGTAGCAGTCAATGCAATGAGCAGATAGAGATACCCACGCGCGGATCCGGCTGACTCCCAGTCGGACAGACCCGCGATCAGGACACTGATCCCCAGAGTAATGACACTCCAGGAAAACGCACGTGCTATCCAATTGGGTCCCTGATTAGTCCCCATCGATACCAATCCCTCCCTCGGTGGTGTAGCCTCCGTCTGCGGGTAGAGTCCTCCACTGATCTATCGGTCCGCCTTTGGGGGCACAACAGGGGGGACGGGGGGAGAGTTTTTTCGAAATGTGTGCAAAACGTCCGAGGTGCGCCGAGTGAGCCGGGTAGCACCCTTTTCTTCGTCTTTTATTCGGGTCCAGGTTACTGATACCGGATGACTATTTGGGCATCGCTGACAGGCCGAGGTAACCCCGGATGAAGACGATTCGCCGAGAAAGTGTGGCATCTCGCTCGCCGTTGCGCCAGAATAATGTTTGCCCGATGACTTCGCGACTCCCATTGGTTTTCATAGGATTGCTGATTGGCATCCTCGCCGGATGCGAGAAAAAGCCCGTCGAAGCAAAGAAGAAGGACGGTGGACCGATTGCGGTGCAGGTGGCGCCGGTCACGTCCCGGCAGTTGACGCGGGTGGTGGAGTCCGTCGGCACCCTCTATCCGTACGACGAAGTCGTCGTCAGCGCGGAGATTGAGGGGCGGATCGTCGAGGTTAACTATGATCTGGGCGATCTGGTAAAGGAAGGGGCGGTGTTGGCGCGGGTGTCCGAAGAGGAGCAGCGCTATATCCTGGCCCAGAATGAAGCGCAGCTGCGGCAGTCCTTGGAGCGCTTAGGGTTGAAGGACGAGAAGGACCGCGTCAAAGAGATCAATCAAACGCCGGAGGTGCGGCGGGCGCAAGCGGATTTGACGGAAGCCGAGCAGCGTCATAACCGCCTGGTGGCGCTGGTAGACCAAAAGATCGGCGCTCAATCGGATTTGGATGCGGCTAGTTCCAGGCGGCTGGCAATGAAGGCCGCCTACGACGCGACTTTGAACCAGACGCGTAATCTGATTCAAGAAGTGGAGCGGTTCAAGGCGATCGTGGAGTTGCAGCGGAAAAAGCTGCGCGATACCACGGTGCGCGCCCCATTTGCGGCCAGTGTAAAAGAGCGGACGGTGACTCTGGGCGCTTATGTGAGGCCGAACGCGCCCTTGTTCACTCTTGTGAAGACTTCACCTTTGCGCCTGCGCCTGGAGATTCCGGAACGCATGGCGCCGTGGACCAAGATTGGCCAAATGTGCGAAGTGTACGTGGAGGCTTTTGCGGGGCGAACCTTCAGGGGGCGGATTTGGAGGGTCGCGCCGACAGTCGATCAAACCAAACGCACGTTCGTCGCCGAGGCGTTGATCGAAAATCAGGATGGAACGTTGAAAGCGGGATCGTACGCGCGAGCAAGGCTGACGACGCAGAAAGTGGATGAGATCCGCGTGGTTCCGGCGCGGGCAGTGACTTACATCCTGGGAACCAACAAGGCATTCGTCGTCAACGATGCGGGCGTGGTGGAAGCGCGCGACGTGAAGATCGGGGAGCGGTTCGACAACCAGGTCGAAATCACCGAGGGCTTGCAGATGGGCGAGCAGGTGGCCACGACCGGGGTCAACAGGTTGGATTCGGGCTCGAAGGTAAAGGTTGTCACTGGTCCCGATCCCAGCGAGAAGAAGGGCGCGCCGCGGTCGGCTTCGATGCAAGGCGGTCAGAATCCCGCCAGCGAATAAG
>DASRHX010000240.1:0-3715 GCA_035650295.1 Bryobacteraceae bacterium
ATGCCTGCATGCGGGACACCGCGTTCCTCAGGATTTCGGCGCTGCGCGCAAGTGCTTGTCGCTCCTCCTCGGACATCTGCGGGTCGAGGATCTGCGCGACGCCGTTCCTCCCAACAATGCTGGGCAGCGAAATCGTGACACCATAGTCCGGGTTGTAAGAACCAATCGGGATCACGGCGCGCTCGTCGCGCAGCACCATTTCCGCAATGCGTGCCGACGTTACTTTCATCCCATTCATTTCAATTCCGTTTGTGATGTGGCGACGTGCGAACCTCGAAGCCGTCAGCTCAAGGGCATCGGTCTCTCTTGTTAGTCGCCGGACACAGAGTGTCTTGCCGTTTTTTGCCGGATTGTTGACGAATTGCGCAAATGACCGCGGCGCTTCAGACCGGATTTCAGGGAAAGACAGACTACCGTTCACGATGCCGTAGGCCGACGACGAGCGTAGCTCCGCGTTTTAGCTCTCACCCCCGGGCAGGCTGAACAGAACGGTCGCGCCCGGGCCGGCAGTGGGAGAGGCCCATATCCGTCCCCCATGAGCTTCGACGATCGAGCGGCAGATCGATAGTCCCATGCCCATGCCGCCGGGCTTGGTTGTGTAGAATGCGTCGAACAGGTGGCCAAAACTCTCCGGGTTCAGTCCCGGGCCGGAATCCTGCACAGCGACGAGCACGCCGCTCGATCCATCTTTCGCGGTGCCGATCAGCAACTCGCGCGGCCCCTCGCTGACACCGCTCATCGCTTCGACGGCGTTGATGATCAAGTTAAGGATCACTTGTTGCAGTTGGACTCGATCTCCCTGAATGAGGGGCAAGCTCTCAGCGAGTTGCGTCTGCAATGAGACGCTGTTCTTCATCACTTCGCTACGGGCCAGGGCGATGACCTCAAGGATTGCTTCATTGATCACCAAGCCATCTTTCCGTGGAGGCGCCTTCTTGATGAGGGCGCGGATCCGGCTGATGACGTCGCTGGCTCGATTGCAGTCCTTGACGATCCAATCAAGGGCCTGCCGGACCTCTTCCAGATCTGGCGGCTGGGTGACCATCCAGCGCAAGGCGGCATCGGCATTGGTGACTGCCGCCGTGATTGGCTGGTTGAGTTCATGGGCAATCGAGGCCGCCAGCTGCCCCATCGTCGTGACGCGATTGACGTGTGCGAGCTCCATCTGCGCCTCGCGCAAAGCTTCCGAGGCCAGCATCAGTTGGCTGGTCCGTTCCACGACACGTTGTTCGAGCTCCTCGTTGAGCCGCTTGATTTCGGCCTTGGCTTGCTTGACCCCGGCGGTTTCGACAACGTCCCAACTCCCGTGTCGCCTTGCTAGGGCAAATTGGTGTGTACGCACCACATCCAAGATTTCAACAGCTCCGCACGCCGCAAGCGGGTACGTGCACAGCACGGCCATGCGCTGATTGGCGACAGCCTCGTTTAGACCCTCTTCGTATTCGCAGAAGTGCTTCCAGTCCTTCCTTGCTAGCCAAGCGGTATCCCCGGTCACTCGCACGCCGGCGTAACCTTTGGCCGATGCGTGAGCGAGTTTCTCATGCCAAGCGCCTGTCACTCTCTTCAGATCGAACGTGCCACCCTCGAGATACCAGTCGCCGGCCGACACGATTTCAATACTGGAGTCCGCCAGGTATTGATCAAGGTCAGGCAACGCGCCTTTCAGCGCATCTGTGGCTTCTTCGATCGTCAAGGGCTGGGCAACAACCCACAGACAGAACTCCTCGTTTTCCAATCCAGTCTTGCAGTATGGGATCAATGTATCGAGGAGATCCTCTTTCGTCTCGTAGAAGAGACAAAAGTGGGTACCCCAGGGCATGTCGCCGACGACGTCGATCCCGCTCTTCCGCGTCTCGGTTGCCATCGCGGTCATCTCCGAATCTTCAGCTTGGGGTCGTTGGTGGATCTGCCAACAATGTTGTGAGGAGACACAACGCGTGCCTGCCATCCGCGACTGGAATTCTGTCCGCCGGCAATGTTCGTTAGACCGTGAATGGAATAAACGACAAAGCTTTCCCTCGCTTGTTGGCCATCCGCAGCGACCTTGGAGCCGGTAGCTTCAATTCGCCCAATCGTATCTTGAACGGCGGAACTGTGCTGCGAACGCGACTCTGCTTCCGAGATGCGTCCGGATCGGCATCCTCGCGCTGCTTCGATCAGCGACGGCGGGCTTGGAATACTTCCTATGGGTTGGGTCGGGATTGCCACGGTCGGAGCACTCCCTAAATCGGTACGCCGCTCTCACGGCGCACGCGCGGTTACGCAACAAAGGACTCAGATTTACTTAATTGCTGGTCCTCTCCTGGAGCGAACGTTGTTCTGCGGTAGCCGGGCCGGTGCCTAGAGCACAACGATACCTCACGCCGCGCCGCTTCGAGCAGGCGCATGATTTCCGCCGTTCAACATGGAGTTACTACCAAGAGAGTTTGTTTTTGTCCAGCAACGACCGATGAGGGCGCCTCGGTTCCGCGGCGTTTGGCACTATTGGCATTGCAAGCGTCCGATTTGACATTCTCGACGCTGTGATAGAGCGCGCGATTCGAGCGTCAACGGTGCGTCGCCCGCCCACGGGATCAACTGCCTCACACAATATGACAAAGCCGCCCCACATTGGGCAATCCGGAATAAGTGCGGCTCTAGCGCAGGTCTCCGGCAAGCCCATGTGTACCGCACCGCCCGAATGCCTCAGTCTGAGGGGAGACCCTTAGCCGTCCACCCATGGGCGTCACTCAAAGAAGGAGACTACTATGAAGTACGTTCTGCGCATCGCTGCTGTTGTGCTGCCGCTGGCCTGCAGCGCCACTTTTGCCATGGCCCAGTCCAATCCGGACGGGGGTGTCGTCACCGGCAGCGAGAATAGCATTCGTGAGGTTATCGGCGAGCCGCAGCTCAAAGACGACGGAGGCTCATTCAGCGATGAGGCGAAGGCCGCAGAGCGGGAGTTCCAGCGCCGCTTGCAGGAGGAGCGCTGACCTCACCGCTCGGTCATGTGAATCGAGCCGGGTTCGCGGTGGCGCGCAGTCACCGCTCGGCGGACGGTTCAGCAAGCCGCATCGGATTTGCGAACAACCCTGCTTGCGGAGAAAGGTTGTGCAAGTCGCGCAGCCTTTCTCCGCTTCGCATTCGGTTGCCGGTTCGGGTGATTCCAATCAAACCTAGGTATGAGATTGCCACACCAACACGTATTAGGAATCAACCTGAGTAGAATGGAGCTGTTCGTCTCCATTTGAGAAATTGCGGACGTGCCAATTCGACTTGCGAACGCTGGACGGGAAATGATGTGCCAGGTCGTACGGCAAGGTGTGTCATGGTCCCAAAAGTGGTGCCAAACATGAACCCCTTGATCGCTTGCCGTTCTGGCATTTGGCAGCGTTCCACGCCTAACGTCGATTAACGAGGATCTTTCATGTCGCAAAGTGCCACCATTTTGATCTCGATAGGTGAAAACAGTCTCGCCCGCTATCTCGATGAGATCCGGCGGCGGTTCCCGATGCTGGAACCGAACGAGGAATATATGTTGGCGAAGCGGTGGCGCGAGCACGGCGACCGTGACGCCGCGCATAAGCTGGTGACGAGCCATCTGCGCCTGGTCGCCAAGATCGCCATGGGCTATCGCGGCTACGGCCTGCCGATCTCCGAGGTGATCTCGGAGGGCAATGTCGGGCTGATGCAGGCGGTCAAGCGCTTCGAGCCCGAAAAGGGCTTCCGCCTCGCC
>DASRHX010000241.1:0-2897 GCA_035650295.1 Bryobacteraceae bacterium
ATTGGCCGAATATGGTTCGAAGTTCAAAAGCCAATTTTTCCGATAATGTTTACGTGAGAGTAGCACAGCGGCGGACGATGTATTGGAACCACAGGGGAGATAGGACCCACAGATGTTGGAATTGTAACGGGAAATGGAAATCATTTGGAACTAATATGCCCCATTGCCGCCCTCTTTAGCACGGCGAACGTCTCACTCTGCCGCTTGCGTGCGAAGTCCATCGCATTGGCCGTGGAGGTTCGAGCCGCCGGAGTGTCCTTGTGCACGGCCAGCATCGCGTCGCTCACCTTTTCGAGCGGCACCGCGTCCTGATCGAACAACCACTGCTGCAATCCCAAATCGCGCATCATCCATTGCTTCAATCCCGCCTGCGCGAAATACGGATGCAGCGAGGGCGTCCCCGCCGCCAACCCCAAAATCACGCTATGCATCTCGGCGCTCACGACCATGCGCGAATTTGCGTAGACATGCTGCGCCTCGGCAGGCATCCAATATTTTTCGCTGCAACGCACGAGCGGTTTCACGTCGCCAGGCAACTGGTCGTACACCATCTGTTTGGTGTCTTTGAGCAGGCGCTCAACCTCTGGGACAATGGCTACCGGTTCCTTCGTTGCCCGCACATAGCGGACAATCAACTCGCGGGTTTGCTCGGCGTGGTGCTGCTCGCGGCCATCGTTGCGGAAGCGGTTCACGTCCAGCCTTGCGATGAAGGAGAGAAACTTTCCCGGCTCCAGCTTATGTTCGCGCAGGAACGCCTCGCCGAGTGTCTTCGCTTCCGGGCGCTTGTGGAGATCGAAGCCGAATGTCGTGTCTGGCGCGAAAGCCATCTCCCGCGTCGAGACGCCCTTCGATTGGATCAGTTTGAGCGATTCGGAATCGCGCGTGTAAATGAACGCCGCCTGGTTTAGGACTTCCTTGTATAGGTATTCGGCATGAGGTTCGAGCTTGTCGAAGGAATGCGCATAGACGCCGAATGGAATGCCCATCTGCTTCGCTTTGAGAAAGGCTAGCAGACGCGGGATGTAACGGTCGTACTCGAGCCCGTAGTAGCCATAGGAGAGCGTCATGCCCGAACCGAGCACGAGGGCATCGGCGCCGCGGAAGGCCTCCTCGGTTTGCGGCGATAGAGGCACGCCCGCTTTGAACTCGAAGGGGATGATGTCCAGATCCGGGTAGAAACCCCGGTAGTAGTCGCCGAGTTCCTTCGGATAGCTGGCTATTAGGAGTGTGATCTTCGCTTCGGGAAAGTATTGGTCGCGGAGGCGGAAGAAACCCAGGGGAATGGCCACGTCGCCGATGTTGTAGAGGTTCCAGCCGCCGATGAAGAGGATGTGCGGGCGGCGCCGCGGCTGTGCCAGCAGTGGCGCGGCGAGTGAAGGCAGGAACACCCTGCGGGTGATCGGCATGAGGGCATCATAGCGCGAGGACCTTGGTGCGAGTAGAATCTAATGTCGTATGCGGAAACTAGCGTTATTTGCGATGGCGGCCTCCCTGTTGTGCGCCGCCGACAAGCCTGAAAAAGGCTTCAAGAGCCTCTTCAATGGCAAAGATTTCGATGGCTGGACCAAGGCCAAGGAGAACGAAGGCACGTTCTCGATCAAGGACGGCGCCATCGTCGCCAATGGCCCCAAGTGCCACCTCTACTACACCGGCAAGGTCGGCAATCACAACTTCACCAACTTCGAGCTGAAGGTCGACGTCATGACCGAGCCCAATTCCAACGGCGGCATCTACTTTGCCACCCAATACCAGGAGACCAATTGGCCCGACAAAGGCTTCGAGGTTCAGGTCAACAACACCTATGAGCGAGACTTTCGGAAGACCGGCGGGTTGTACATGGTGCAGGACAACAAGGATAAGGTCGCCGAGGACAAGAAGTGGTTCACCGAGCACATCATCGTGAAGGATAAGAACGTGCAGGTTTTCGTCGACGGCAAGAAGGTTGTCGATTGGACGCAACCCGATGGGTGGGCTGGGCCGCCGAACATGAAGGGGCGCGTACTGGCGCCGGGCACTTTCGCCTTACAGGGCCACGATCCAGGGTCCACTGTTCATTACAAGAATATTCGTGTAAAGATGTTGAAGTAAGCACAGCCCAGTGTTGTGCTGACAAAGAAACGGCGGCCCATGTGGGGGACCGCCGTTTCGCTTTTTAAGGGACGTACTGTCTGGCGATTCGGGATTGCGTGCCCCAGTTACGCCATGTCGAACTTCTCGGGATGGATCAGACCGTCGGAGGTGACGAGTACGGGCCGTCCCAGGATCTCTTCCAGCTCTTCGAGGTAATGGTTTTCGGCGGATTTGATGACGTTGGCAACATCGGGGTGCACGCGCAGTAGCACCTCTTTGCCTTCGAGTGTTGAGGCGATCTTGTAGGCCTCGGTGATGATCTCGCTCATCACCGTACCCGAGCTCTTGATGTAGCCTGAGCCCTCGCACGTGGTGCAAGGCTGGCAGAGGGCGCGTTCAAGCGACTGCTTCACACGGCGCCGCGTGATGGCAACGAGTCCAAAATCGTTGAACTGAAGAATTTTGTACGGAGCGCGGTCGGTGCGCATGGCTTCTTCGAGCGCTTGCATCACCTTCTGGCGGTTGCGCCGCTCATCCATGTCGATGAAGTCGACGACAATGATGCCGCCCAGATCGCGCAGGCGAATCTGGCGGGCGATCTCCTTCACGGCCTCGGTATTGGTCTTGACGATCGTGTCTTCCAGGCGGTTGGACTTGCCCACATACTTGCCCGTGTTCACGTCGATAGCCACCAGTGCTTCGGTCTGATTGATGACGATGTAGCCGCCCGACTTAAGCCAGACCTTGGGACGCAACGCTTTGTCGAGTTCGTCGGTGATCTTGAAAGCGTCGAAGATGGGGATGGGGCGCGTGTACAGTTTCACGCG
>DASRHX010000242.1:0-7661 GCA_035650295.1 Bryobacteraceae bacterium
AACATGAGTCGTTGTCCGCACTCCACGCCCATCTCGGCGGCGCGGAGCTGGTACTCTTCTCGGCCGTCACCGGTCAGGGAGTGAGGGAAATTTGGCAAGCGATTTCGAAAACCCACAGCAAGACGTAACGGACACCACCAACGGTTCCGTCCCGCCCGAGAATTCCACACCGGAGGTCAGCGTGTCGTCCGACATTAAGACGCCCACCGAAACAAAATCCGAAGAACCCAAGAAAACGAAGGAAGCGGCTCCAAAAGCCAAGACCGAAGGCACTGTGAAGGCTGCCAAGCCATCCGCGGCCGCGCCCCCGCCCAAGGACCCTCCCAAGGAAGCCGCGCCTCCCGCTGACAAGGCCGCTCCTCCGGCCGCCGAAAAGGCGCCCGACAAAGTCGAGCCTCCTCGCGAGCAGCGCACGGATGGCTCCGGACACCTGCCCGGCGAATTCCGCCGGCATCATCGGCCGCAGGGCAAGGATCAGCAGCCCGCACTTGACTTGGTCGAGTTGAAGGAGATGAGCATCATCAACCTTCAACAGATCGCCAAGGACTTGGGCGTCACCGGCATGGCCGGCATGCGTAAGCAGGATCTGATCTTCAAGATCTTGCAGGTGCAAGCCGAAAAGTCAGGTCTCATCTTCGCCGAAGGCGTGCTCGAGTGTCTGCCGGACGGGTTTGGATTCCTTCGCGCGCCGGAATACAACTATCTGCCCGGCCCCGATGACGTCTACGTTTCCCCTTCGCAAATCCGCCGCTTCGATCTTCGCACCGGCGATACCGTCAGTGGCCAAATCCGCCCACCCAAGGAAGGCGAGCGCTACTTTGCTCTCATCAAAGTTGACGCCATCAACTTTGAGGCCCCCGAAGAAGCCCGCAACAAAATCTTCTTCGACAACCTCACGCCGCTCTACCCCGAACAGCGCCTGAAGCTGGAGACCGCTCGCGACAACTACTCTGGCCGCGTGATGGACATGCTCACGCCGATCGGCATGGGGCAGCGCGGCTTGATCGTCGCTCCGCCCCGCACCGGCAAAACGATGTTGCTGCAAAGCATCGCCAACTCTATCACCACCAATCACGACAACGTCCATCTCATCGTCCTGCTCATCGATGAGCGCCCCGAAGAAGTTACCGATATGCAGCGCTCGGTGAAGGGCGAAGTCATCAGCTCCACTTTCGATGAGCCCGCCTCGCGCCACGTCCAGGTCGCCGAAATGGTAATCGAAAAGGCCAAGCGCCTGGTCGAGCACAAGCGCGATGTCGTCATCCTGCTCGATTCCATTACTCGCTTGGCCCGCGCCTACAACGCCGTCGTGCCGCCGTCGGGCAAGGTGCTTTCCGGGGGTGTCGATTCGAACGCCCTTCAGCGTCCGAAGCGCTTCTTTGGCGCCGCGAGAAATATCGAAGAGGGCGGTTCGCTCACCATCGTCGCCACCGCATTGATTGATACCGGCTCGCGCATGGACGACGTTATCTTCGAGGAGTTCAAAGGCACTGGCAACATGGAAATCCACCTTGACCGCAAGCTGGTGGACAAGCGCATCTTCCCGGCGCTTGACATTCACAAGTCAGGCACGCGCAAGGACGAATTGCTCATCGCGAAGGAAGATCTCAACCGCATCTGGGTGCTTCGCAAGGTGCTGAGCCCACTCTCTCCAGTAGAGTCCGTCGAGCTTCTTCTGGATAAACTTGGCAAGACTCGCAGCAACGCGGAGTTTCTGGCCAGCATGAACGGTTAATGATATTTGCTATTTATTCGCTGATCTTTACGATACCCTTACATTAGGCCGGTTTTTGCCCTGAACGTGGTCTCATTTTCCTTTCTATGTGCTTGTTTCGCCTGCCAAAGCATAACCTCTTGCCTTAAAATAGCGTCTGTCCTAAATGAAGACGACCCGTCTGCCCGGACGAGCCCGGGACCTCAAGGGAGTCTCCTCTGAGTGCCCCACTTTGGTCTGGCTGAGGGAGGGAATCTATGCAGCCTCAAGGCGAAAAACATACTGGCCGGTCCTGGCTTCGATGGCTCATCGTCATCGGAATTGCCGCGGCCGGTGGAACGGGCCTCTACCTTCGCCAGGCGTCTGCGCAACAGAAAAAGGGCGCGGCCGGCGCTGACATTCGCACGGCGAAAGCTGTGGTAGGGACGATATCGAACACCATCCGGCTCACCGGTTCCACCGGTGCCGAGCGCTATGCACAGTTGCTCGCACCGCAGCTTCGCGGTTCCCGCTCCGGCTTTGGTCGTGATAGCCGTTCCTTCAACTCCTCGCGCAACTCGAACAGTCAGATCAGCTCGCGCGCGTCCCGCACAACCGGTGGAACCTCCAGCGGCAGCGGTGCATCCCCCGGCGGCGGTAGCTCGGTTGGCGCGGATGGATCGCTCACGGTTTCCAGTTCCAGCGGCGCCCAATCCACTTCGCGCAGCTCATCGGCGATGCAGGCGGCAACCAGCCGCGTCAGCTCGAGCGGTAGTTCTACTGCAAGCACTCCTCGTGCTTCTACTCCCAGCGCCTCCAGCGGCAGCTCCGTGATGGGCGCCGAGGGCCTCGGTTCGACGTCGAACTCCCTCAGTGGCGGTGGAAACGGCCCCGGCGGTATCGGCTCCACCGGCGGCGGTGGCGGTTCGACGCGGGGAGGAGGCGGTGGTGGTGGGGGCATTGGAGGTGGCAGCGAGTTTAGTCTTGTGCTGCAGGATGCGGCCAAGCCCGGCGGCATCGTGAAGAAAGGCGATCCGGTCGCCGAGTTCGACCGCCAGTACATGCTGACGCGCCTGGACGACTATCGCGCCAGCGTCATCCAAACCGAAGCCAGCTTCAAGAAACTCACCGCCGAGCTCGCCGTGGCCAAAAAGGCCCACCAGCAAACCATCGAAAACGCCAAGGGCGAGCTCGACAAGGCTGCGCTCACGATGAAGACCGCGCCCGTTATGGGCGCCATCGAAATGGAACGCGCCAAGCTTGCCCTTGAAGAGGCGCAGGCCCGCTATGACCAGCTCCTCAAGGAAGTCAAATTCATGGAGGAGAGTCTTCGCGCCGAAACCAAGAACGCCGAGATCGAACTGCAACAGTCGCGGCTCGAACTTCGCCGGGCCGAAGCCAATGCCGACCGTATGGTTCTGAAGGCTCCCATCAACGGCATGGTCGTCATGCAGAACATGTTCCGGGGGTCCGAATTTGATCAGGTCAAAGTTGGCGATCAGTTGTTCCCCGGCTTTCCTTTCATGCAAATCGTCGACGCCAGTTCCATGGTCGTGAACGCCAATGTGAACCAGGTTGACGTAGAGCGTATGCGTATCGGCATGAAAGCCACTGTTCGGTTTGACGCCTTTCCGGATCTTGTTTTGCCCGCCAAAGTCCATGCCATCGGCACTGTTGCGAAATCCAGCCGCTATCGCCCCGATTGGATTAAGGAAATGGCCGTCGTGTTGAAGCTCGACCGCATTGACCCGCGAGTGATTCCCGATCTCTCGGTCAGCGTCGATGTTGTGGTTGACTCCGCGGAAAACTCCACGATGATTCCGAGAGAAGCCGTACAGTTCGTATCGGCCGCTGCCGGCCAGCCGGCTGAGAGTTTCGTTTGGGTTCGCAACGGCCCCGCCTGGGATCGCCGCAAAGTCGTGCTCGGCGTCGCAAACGCCACCACCGTGAGTGTTCGCTCCGGTCTTCAGCCCGGCGAAACCGTGGCGCTGGAAAGACCGCCTACGGTGGACGTTACCTGATTCGGCCTGCCGCCACAGATTTTAAGAGGAATAACGATGAGTTCGAAAGACGTAAAACCGAAACAGCGGCTCGGCCAGGCCGCCGAAGGCAAGGGCAAGAAAATCGCCACGTGGGTGATCACGGCGCTTGTTTGTGGTGGAGGCGCGTTTGCCGCCTACCGCTACACGGGCAAGACCACGGTCGAGGTGCCTGTAGCCAAAGTGCGCAAGGGCGAATTTGTCATTAGCGTGAAGACGCGTGGCGAAGTGAGGAGCGTCAATTCGGTTCTCATCTCCGCGCCTCAGGTGCCGGAACAGAAAATCGTCAAGCTCGCCGAATCCGGAAAACCCGTCAAAAAGGGCGATGTCATTGTCGAATTCGACGCCGCCTCGCAGGAACAATATTATCTGGACCGCAGCACCAACGTCCGCACGGTCGACAGCGAAATCGTTCAGCTCATCGCCTCACACCGCATCGTCAATGAGATGGACGGCATGAACTTGATGACCTCCGAGTACAACGTGCAGCGCACCGAGCTCGAAGCGAGCAAGGCCGAAGTCGTCAGTGAAATCGAAGGCGCCAAGAACCGCATCGATGTCGGCATCAGCAAGGGCGAACTGAGCCAGGTGAATACCACCATCGGTTCGCACAAGGTCGCCCAGGGCGCCGATCTGGAGCGTCTCGAACAGAAAAAAGACAAAACGCTCCGTGATCTCGAGCGCGCCAAGGGCTATCTCTCGAAGATGATCATCCGCGCTCCGATCGACGGCATCGTGAACGTCATGCCCAATTTCCGCGCCTCCGGATCCTTCGGCTCCACACCACCTCCGTTCCGTGAAGGCGATCGCGCCTGGACTGGCGCCGCCATCGCCGAGATACCGGACCTCACCGCCATGCGTATCGAACTCAAGCTCGACGAAGTGGATCGCGGCAAGTTGAAGCTTGGCCAAAAGGTTCGCATCCGCGTGGATGCCCTGCCGGAGAAAGAGTTTATGGCCGACCTGGATTGGATCAGCCCGATCGCCGCCATCACGTGGCGCGGCATGGGTCTCACCGAAAAAACGTTCCCCGCGCGCGCCACCCTTGCCTCCGTCGACGCACGTATGCGTCCCGGCATGAGTGGCAGCGCCGAAGTCATCATCGAGAGCCAGCCCAGCGTGCTGCTCATCCCGTCGCGGTCAAGCTTTGTTCATAACGGAAAGCCCGCCGTGTATGTCCAGCGCGGCTCCAACTTCTCCATCCGTCCGATCGAAGTCGGCAAGCGGAACGAAACTGACATTGTGGTGCTGAACGGATTGAAAGAAGGCGAACAGGTCACATTGGAAAATCCCGCCGAAGCTCTGAAGAGGGCGAAGAAAATATAGCGCGCCGTTGAACGTCCCGTCGAGCCAAGGAATAGTGTCATGAAGAAACTTGCCATCAGACTTCTGATCGTCGGCCTCATCGCCATAGCCGCCTGGGGCGGCTACACGGTCATGAAGCAGCTGCCCCAACAGAAGGCCGCTTCGCTTCCCACCACCAAGGTCCGCCAGGGCGATGTCATTGTACGAACCTATGCGCGTGGAGAGCTTCGCGCCGTCCGTTCGGCCACCCTCACTGCTCCCAACCTGTTCGGTACGATTCAGGTTACCCGCCTTGCCGCGCTCGGCGCATTGGCTAAAGAAAAGGACTTGATCGTTGAATTTGACGATTCCGAATTGCAATCGCGGCTAGAGGAGAAAAGCCTCGAAATTGAGCAAGTCGACGAGCAGCTAAAGAAATCCACTGCCGATCTAGCCATCCGCAACAACCAGGATGAGGTGGAATTACTGCGCACACGTTACTCAGTGCGCCGCGCCGAACTCGAAGTGAAACGAAATGAGTTGATCTCGCAGATTGACGCCAAGAAAAACCTGCTCAATCTCGAAGAAGCAAAGCGTCGGCTAACCCAGCTCGAAAGCGACATCAAGAGCCGCCGCGAGCAGGCTCAGGCGGAACTGGCTGTGCTCCGCGAGAGAAGAAACAAAGCTGTTCTGGAACAAAGACGTGAGCAAACTCGTCTCGCGCAGGTTAAACTTCTCTCGCCGATGGCCGGATTGGTAGCAATTAGGCAAAACCGCGGCACGGGTTTTTTCATGCCCGGCATGCAGCTCCCCGATATTCGCGAAGGCGATCAGCTTCAGACGGGCATTCCCGTGGTCGATATCCTTGACCTTTCCGAGCTTGAATTGATCGCGCGCGTCGGCGAGCTCGATCGCGCTAACCTTCACGAGGGTCAAGACGTTGTTATGACCATGGACGCTCTCGCCGAAAAGAAGCTCTCCGGCAAGATCAAATCCATGTCGGGCACCGCTAGCGCCAACATCTTTTCGAGCGACCCGGCCAAAAAATTCGATGTGCTCTTCTCCATTGACATGCCGCAATTGCTGAGCGCTCTTGGCGCGAACAAAGATCAGATTGCGCGCATCATGGCACAAGCCGAGGCCAACCGCAAGAGAGCGCCTGCTGGTCCCTCGCCCGCGATGCTCGCCAGTATGGGCGGAGGCGGCATGATGATGGTTGGAGCGCCTGGGGGTGGTGGCGCACCCGGTGGTGGCGGCCCGGCCATGATGGGCGGCGCGCCGGGCGGCGCGGGCGGTCCCTCGGCCGGTGGACCCCCGCAAGGCATGGTCGGGTTTCGTCCGGGCGGTGGTGGCCAGGGTGGCGGTCAGGCCGGCGGCGCTGCCGGTGGCGGCGCGGCCAGTACGATGACTTCCGAACAGCGCATCAAGATGCGCGAAATCATGCAGAACGCCCTCAATGGCAAGAGCATGCAGGACCTTACGCCCGAAGAGCGCACAACCATGATGGCCAAGGTCCAGGACGAATTGAAAAAGGCTGGAATCACGCCTCCGGCGGGTATGGGCCGAGGCGGCAATCGCCCTGGTGGTGAGCAAAAAGGCGGCGAACAGTCCGCCCAGGCAGGTGGTGGTCCAGGCGGCGCTTCGGGCGGCGGTGGTCGACGCGGCGGTCCCGTTGGTCCTGGAGCCGCTATGCCTATGATGGGTTTCGGCGGCGGCCAGCGTTTCAATCAGGCCGACCTCGACAACGCTAAGCTTCCTCCCCCTCCGGAAGAAGACAATCAGTTGGACGTTCTCCTCCGTCCCGGCTTGCTGGCCGACGTGGAAATCATCGTCGAGAAGATTCCTAATGCCATCAACGTTCCGGCCCAGGCAATCTTCCAGAAAGACAACAAGATGGTTGTCTACGTGAAGGAAAAGGGCAAGTTCGTCCCGCGCGAAATTAAAATCAAGAAGCGCAGCGAGAACGTATTCGTCATTGATTCGGGCGTCAAGCCCGGCGAAGAGATCGCCATGGCCGATCCGGAGGCCAAACCCGGCGACAAGAAGAAGGATGGCAAAGGCGGCAATGGTGATGGAGCCATGGGAACCATGCCTGGCGGAAAGAAGGGATAAGCAGGCATGTCAGTACTTTCCGGAATCGGGCCTGAACTTTACATGGGGCTTTCGAGCCTCCTCGTCCATAAGCTGCGCAGCCTGCTCACCATGCTCGGCATGATCTTCGGCGTAGGCGCCGTGGTAGCCATGCTCTCGATCACCGCCGGCGCGCAAAAAGACATTCTGTCCTCCATCGATCTGCTCGGCGTGAACAACATCCTGCTCGAGGCGAAAGAGGCCGTCGACCGCAACGAACTGCAGGCGCGGCGCCTCATTTCGCCCGGCCTTACCTTCCGCGACTTCCGCGCAATCGCCGAAAACGTGGGCGGCATTCAGGCCATCACGCCCCGTAAGCGATTCAAACCGCAAAAGGTTCTGCCAAAGACTGCCAACGAATCGCCGCAGCTCATCGGAGTTGAACCGAGTTATCTGGAGATCCAAAGCCTGAAGATCGTCGAAGGCCGTTTCTTCACGGAGCAGGAAAACCGCGACTCCATCCCGGTCTGCGTCCTCGGCGAATCGGCGAAGGTCAATCTCCTTGGCTACGACAG
>DASRHX010000243.1:0-5954 GCA_035650295.1 Bryobacteraceae bacterium
GTGGCTCGACCTCTACGCGCAGGCGTACGAGTTCGCCTTCAGAACCAATCAGTATGGGGGACGCTGGGAACGGTGTGTGTGGCATCGCCTTTAGCACTTTTTAGCGTGGGTGCAAGTAGCAGATTCCCCATGAGATTGGGAATCTAAATCAATCCACGTAGATATTAGGATAGCACAGGTGAGCTGGTGAGTGAAAGGGAAGAAAGGGAAAACAAACTATTCTCTCCGGTTGAGTTTTAGAGAAAGTGGGCCTCGCAGCAGTCCTCAAGCGAACCCACTTCGGGGTACGCCGTTCGTGAACTTGCCTTCGACAACAACCTCGTCCGCGGGTTTTCGCGTCCGAGCCTTGTTCTCTTTGGCGAGGAGTTCGGGGGTGAGCGTGGCCGGGTCGCCGTGGTGGCCGAGTGCGAAGGCGGCCATGGGAGTGTGTTGATCCGGGATGGCGAGAAGGTCGATGGCCTTAGCGGAGTCGAAGCCCGCCATGAAGTGGATGAAAAGGCCGCGGGCGGTAGCTTCGATGGCCAGCGACATGGAGGCCATGCCGACGTCGTGGCCGGCCCAACGATTCGGTTTGTTATTCGCAGGGAAGTGGTCGTTGGCGACGGAGATACCGAGGATGTAGGCGTGCACAGCCCAGATGGCGTTGTTGGGAACGAGCGTCGAGGCTATACGGGCATGCGCTTCGGTGCCATGGCGGCCGATGACGAATCTCCAGGGTTGGGAGTTGAAACAGGAAGGCGACCAGCGGGCGGCTTCGAACAGTGCGGCGAGAGTATCTTCGGCGATCGGTTCGGAGGAGAAGGCGACGGGGCTCCAGCGCGATCTTAGGAGCGGATGAATTTCAGGCTGTGCGTGCATATATGGTCCAACGCATCGATTAGCTCGTGGTCGGAGTCGAGTTTATGCAGCTCCGTGCCGGAGTGGAGGCGCGCGAACTCTTCGGCAAAGGCGACGGGAACGACCTCGTCTTCGATGCCGTGGAAGATGATGGCAGGCTGGGTGGCGTTGGGATAGTCCTCGTAAGTGATGGCGTCTTCCATCAGCCGGTAGCTGAGATTGGTTTCGCGCATGAGTCCGTAGTGGAAAACGGACAGGGCCCCGGTCTTACGCCAGTTCTCGAGCGCCTCGGCGCCGAGCTGCTCCTGCCAGCGCGCGGCGAAACCGAAGGCCGGGGCCATCAGGATGAGGCGGTCGATGGCGCCCGGGTTGCGCGCGGCGTAGAGCGTGGCGAGGTACCCGCCCATGGAGGAGCCCATGAGTGTAACGGGCAAAGCGGCGGGGCCGAGATCCTGGATGGTGCTTTCGAGGATGGCGAGTTGGCCGGAGATGGTGAGGCTTTCGAAATCGCCGCCATCGAGAGCGGGGGTGATCATGGTGATGCCGTTGGCCGCGAACTGGTCGTGGAAAAACTGGGCTTTGCGCGAGTTAGGGCTGGAGGCAAAGCCATGCAAGTAAATGATGCGGCTCACGGCAGGTGGTTGTGCTCCTCGACTAATTGGCAATGCCCAGCGTGTAGAGAACGAACGCGTAGGATTGAGCGACTTCCTTCAGCCGGTCGTAACGGCCCGATGCCCCGCCATGGCCCGCGTCTATGTTCATGCGGAGAGCGATGACGGATTTGTTTTGGTTGGCGGTGCGGAGCTTGGCAGCCCACTTGAGGGGCTCCCAGTAGGGCACTTGCGAATCATTCATGCTGGAGAAAATGTAAACGTTGGGGTAGGGCGCGGGGACGGTATTGTCGTAGGGCGAATACGACTTCATGTACTCGTAAAACTGCTGCACTTTGGGGCTACCGAATTCCTCCGCGTCGGTGGTAGTAAGAGGAATGGTCTCATCGAGAAGCGAGCTGACGACATCGACGAAGGGCACGGCGGCGACGACCGTGCGGAAGAGATCAGGCCGCATGTTCATGACGGCGCCAACCAAAAGACCGCCGGCGCTGCCGCCTTCGATGGAGAGCTTCTTCGGATGCGCGTACTTGTTGGCCACCAGGTACTCAGCGCAGGCGATAAAGTCGCGGAAGGTGTTTTTCTTCTTGAGCAACTTACCGGCTTCGTACCAGGAGTAACCGAGGTCGGTCCCACCGCGGATGTGGGCAATAGCGTAGGCGAAGCCACGATCGAGCAGGCTGAGGCGGGAAGCGCTGAAGGTGGGCTTCATGGCGATGGCATAGGCGCCGTAGCCGTACAGATGCACGGGACGCGTGGCGTCCTTGGGAAAGCCCTTCCTATAGAAGATGGTCATCGGGACGAGCGCGCCGTCGTGGCTTTTCACTTGGACGCGTTCGACGGCATAGAGCGAGGCGTCGTAATACGGCACCTCCTGCTGCTTGACCAGCGTGCGGGCGCGCGTCTCCATGTTGTAGTCGTAGACCGACTGCGGCGTGACGACCGAGGTGTAGGAGAACCGCAGGACGGGCGTATCGTAGACCTTGTTCACGGTGATCTGCGCGGAGTAGGCGGCTTCGTCGAATTTAATGTCGTGGGAGGCGCCGGTGCGCGTGTCGGTGACGCGCAGGGCGTCGAGGCCGTCGATGCGGAGGCCGAAAACCATGTGATTACGGAAAGCGTGGATAGCTTCAATATAGAGGCCAGGCTGGGCGCCGATCACTTCCTTCCAATTCGCTTGCGCCGGCGTGGCGATAGGTGCGGAAACGACGCGGAAATCGCGCGAGGTGTCGTTGATGAGGATGTAGAAGCGGTCGCCGTGGTCGGTCATCTCATAGGTGACGCCGTCGCGGCGGGGAATGAGGATCTGGAACGGATCGGTGGGGCGGGTGGCGTCGACATAGCGGACTTCGGCGGTGCTACCGCTGTAAGCGGTGATCGTGAGGAAACGGCTGGATTCGGTTTTGCCGGGCTGGATGTCGAAACGTTCGTCCTTCTCTTCGTAGACGAGGACGTCCGCGGTGGAAGGCGTGCCGAGTGTGTGGCGCCAGACCTGGTAGGAGCGCTTCGTCTGCGGGTGTTGACGGCCATAGAGAATGGTTTTGCCGTCTTCGGCCCATTCGACACCGGAGACACGTTCGATGATGTCGGGCAGGTCCTTGCCGGTGCTTTGATTGCGGATGTGGAAGTTGTATTCACGGTAGCCGGTGGTGTCGACTTCGTAGCCGATCAGGTTGTGGTCAGGGGCGGGATCGGGTCCCTGGTGCGAGTAGAACTTGTGGCCCTTGGCGAGTTCGTTGACATTGAAAAGAATCTCTTCGGGCGCTTCGAGCGAGCCCTTCTTGCGGCAGAAGATGGGGTATTGCAAACCTTCGACGGTGCGCGAGTAGTAGAAGAAGTTGCCGTGGGGGTAAGGCGGTGAAAGATCAGTTTGCTTGATGTGGCTGAGAATCTCCTTATAGACCTTGTCGACGAGGGGATTGATGGGCTCGAAGACGCCGTCGGTGTGGGCATTTTCGGCCTTGACGTACTCGAGGACAGCGGGATTTTTGCGATCGCGCATCCAAAAGTAGGGGTCGTTTCGGGTGTCGCCGAAGAGCTTCATCTGGTGAGGCACAGCTTTGGCGACGGGGGCTTTGACGGATTCAGCGTTGAGCGTTGACATGGCGGAAAAGGGGACTAAGACAGTGAGCGCACACAAGCAAGAGCGCATGAGGTCAAGATAGCAAAGGGGCGGGCGGCATCCTACTGCTTGGTTGGCTCTTGCTCGATCGGCGTGAATTTGATCTCGGCGTCGGCGGCGAACATTTGCCAGCCGGAGTAGCGGGCGAGGTTGTCGACCATGAGCAGAGGCTTGTCCGGCGTGGGCGGGTCTTTCTTTTTCTTGCCGGGGATGAGACGCTGGGCGACCTTGCGGTAGTGAACGGTAGTGGGCAGTAGCACGCCGTAGCGCGAGGGCGCATAGGCGATCTCGGCGGCGTGGGTGACCAGCGAGTCGTATTCGGCATTGCGGAGGCCGAGCGTGATTTTGATGAGGATGCCATCGGAGGCACGCAGAGTGAGCAGGCCTTCCATCTGGACCCGTTCCAGCTTCCGTTCGGAGTAGACGCTGGCGGCGTCCGGAGAATCGGGCTTTTGCCGCCACTGGATGACATAAACCTCGTCGGCGCCGAAAAACTCCTGACGAAGGAACTGAAAATCGTAGTCGCGGAGTTGGCGATTGCGGAAGAGCAGGATGGACTGGCCAAAGTCGGTGGCGGCGCCGATTTGTCCGTACTTTTCGAAGTCGCGCAGAAGGCTCACGCGGCGCCTGTCGTCTTCGTTGGTCATGCCTTCAGCGAGGACTTGGCGAGGGTTGTCGGTGGAGGAGAGAATATTTCGGCCGTCGACGGCAACGACCTTTCGGAATTCGCGGATCCACTCAGGCTTGTCCTTGAGCGCGGCGAAACCGTATTCGGAGGCGATTTCACGGGCGAAATAGCGGACCTCGGGCGCACCGGAAGAAGACCTCCAGCGGATGCGCGGAGGCGCGAGCCGTCCTTTGTGCGTAAGGGTTTCGCGGCCGATGATGCGCGGCGCTTTTTGAAAGAAAGCCTCAGCCTCTTCGGCAAGGCGGTTGAGGACGCGGGTGAGGTCAGGCGTTGATGGAGTTTCTTGTGCGTGCAGGGCGAGCGAGAAAAGCAGAAATGCGCCCAGGAGTCTCACTACGACCAGTGTAGCTAAGCGCTAGCTAACATCTTGTACATGACGCCGTTTTCGGCGATGTCGATGGCATAGTAGCCAATGTTGTCGGCGCTGCGCATGGCCATGCGGCGGCGGCCGGGACGGCGGATGTGCGCCATGTTGTGGGCATTCTCCCTGCCGTACCAGGGATCTTCGTTAACAACCCAACGGCCGACGATGTGCGCTGCCTCGTGGACGAAGGTTTGGATGCGCTCCTCTCGGTCGCCGGAATCGTTGACCCAATCCATGCCCAGGTTGATCTTCCAAATGCCTGGATCCGCATCACCATAACTGAAGCCGGGCACGTGATGGCAGATAATGTCGAGGCGCTTGCTCGAAAGGATGTCCGGAATGCGCGCGAACACGCGCCGCAAACTGAATAGTTTCAGGCGGTCGTAGGCGGCAAACCAATAACCCTCGGGTCCGGTGTTCCAAATGTCGGCGCGGCGCGCGTCGTCGGCAGCCTGGTCGAAGCGGACCAGGCGTGGCTCCACGAGCCGGGCAACCTCCAGTCCCTTCGCCAGTAGTTCGCGAACCTCTTCCTCTGTTACGCCGGGACAGGTGATGATCTTCGCGGGGGCGATGGCCGCCGCGTAGGCGGGACTGAGCTTGTCTGCCAACATGGCTGTTTCTCCGATCTGAACGGGTACGCGACGTGGGCAGCGGCGAGGGATCAGCACGGAACTTTTGCGCGGCCCGTGGTGTCCAAGAGCGGGACATGCTGGAACTGCGCCATGTAACGAAACGCTACTCGGGAATTGCCGTAGTGAACGACGTGAGCTTTACGGCACGGGCGGGAGAGGTGACGGGATACCTCGGGCCGAACGGGTCGGGCAAGTCGACGACGTTGAAGATGATCACCGGATTAATCGAGCCGTCCGAGGGCGAGATTCTCGTGAATGGCGAGCCTGTGGAGCGCGACTGGGTGGCGCATCGGCAGCGGTTCGGCTACGTGCCGGAGGAACCGCAGTTGTATCCGCATTTGACCGGCGCCGAATACCTGGAGATGGTTGGGAGATTGCGGGGTTTGGACCCAGGGCAGTTGGCGGAGAAGATCATCCGGCTCTTGCGGCTATTTGGACTTGAGGGCGACCGCCATGTCGCCATCGCGTCGTACTCGAAGGGAATGCGGCAGAAGATTCTGTTGTCAGCGGCTTTGCTGCACAATCCGCAGTTGGTGTTTCTCGACGAACCGTTTTCGGGCTTGGATGTAAATTCGGCGCTGGTGGTGCGCGGAGTCATCCAAGCTCTGGCTCGCGAAGGGAGGGCTGTGCTGCTGAGTTCGCACGAACTGGAAGTGGTGGAGAAGGTTTGTTCGCGCGTGGTGATTCTGCACAAGGGGCG
>DASRHX010000244.1:0-4084 GCA_035650295.1 Bryobacteraceae bacterium
AGCCGGTGAATTCCGTGAGAAATCCCGGCGGCACGCGGAAGTCGCGAATGAGACGAATGAGGCCTTCGCGAAGGCCTGCGGCGCGGTGCACCTGTTTCCAATCGACGGTGCGGCCAAAGAGTTGGATGCAGTCTTTGTCTTCGCTCTTGGCGTTTTCAAGGAGGCGGCCGGATTCCTCGTACACATACGGAAAGGGGGTATCTCGGTCAGGCGCCAATGCCAAAGCCATGGAGATGGTCTTGGCTTCGGGGCCGTCGAGGTGCTTCAATCCTTCACCTGCGAACAGGTGAAAGAGGCGATGGAACTCACCGGCGAGGCGCAAAAGCGCGTCCCAGGAGCCGTAGACGGCGAAGTCGTCGCCGCCCGTGTATAGAATTGTGACCTTGCGCCAGAGTTCGGGCAGGGCGGTGCAGGCGAGCTCGATTTCGCCTGCAAAAAACTGCTTCATAAGGCGCGACAGGCGCAGATACTCTTCCACGTCGGCACAGTTGCGAAGACGGAAGCCGAAGTTGTCGACATCGCCGCGGAGAACGCCCCAGCGGCTGCCGCCTTCCGCACGCGAGGCAAGCTCGGCGGGTGTGGCCGGCTGCGTGCCTTCTTCGTTGAGCGCCGTGTGGCGGGCGAGATGAATGTCATCGGGACCAGCGCCGAGGCGCCAGGTGTGCGTGCCCGCATCGACCGTGACGGCGCCCGGTTGATCGGGCGACCAGGAGGCCGAGGAAGCCTCGCGGAAGGCCTCGGAGAAGTTAGCGAAATTCTGTTCGACGCCAAGTTGGGGAAGCGGAACGGCGAGCGGCGTGCCGAGCGCACAATTCAGGCCGGTGTAAAGGCGTTTGCGCACGAGGGACCAGTCGCCGAGATTTTCAGTCCAGGCCCAGACAAGGTGGAGCCGCGAGGCGCTGCGGGCGAAGATGTCGGCCTTAGCCGCCGAGAGGAGCGTCTCGGCGCGGGTGAGAAATTCTTCGGGGAGAACGATTAGAAATTGCCCACCGCCACTGGTGCCGAGCAGTAGAGGAGAGAGGCCCAGTTCGGCAAGGATGCCCCGTGGTAGAACCTCGGTAAGGAGGGCGGCCCACTGCGCGCGACCGGCAAGTACACCGGTAGCATTCTCTTCGGTTGCTGGCGAGAGAAGAAACTCTTCGAGGCCGGAAAGCTTACCCAGGAGAAAGATCTGGACGGACATCGTGTAGGTAGCCAGGCGCGACGAACTCGCGCAAATCTGAACGGACGCGAGCTCGGAACGGAAGTTTCAATGTAGCACAGGAGTGGGAAGAGGCCCGACGCGATATATCTTCACGCGCCCTGCATGGAAAACTTCGCGCGACTCTCGTTCGAGCAAGTGGGAGACATAGCGATCGAAGGTGGCGTCGCGTTTACGCGAAGCCTCGATCCACGCGCCATACCAATTGCTCCGGACGATCCAGTTGGGACGGTGACCGGTGAGGAAGCCGAGGCGCGGATCGTCGGTGAAGGGCAGTGAGGCCGGCGAGAAAAAATTGAACTCCGCGCCACCGTTGATGCGCTCACCTGGAAGAGCGTGGATTTGCAGATAGCGAACGGCGGCGACGGTTTCGTTTTGAAGGTTGTTCTTGCGAACCCAGCCGGAGAAGGCAGTGACTTGGCCGATAGCGACTATTGCCACCAGGATCGAGACAAGGGCTAACTGGCCGGCGGCCAAGCGGCGGAGCCCAAAAGCAGCGAGCAACATCAACCACGGCAGAACGTGCGGAAGATAGTTGGACGCCTTGCTCCCGTCGAGGAGCCAGAAGACGCAGAAAACCGCCAGCGTCGCTGCCGTAAGCGCGCGGCCGGTGGACGTGAAGCGTTGCCTACGGTTCAGCAGCGCCGCGAAGATGGCCGCGGCGTAGACGCCAAGTACATACATCTGGAGGCCGCCGAAGATGCGCCCACCGCCCCAGTTGCCGAACTGTTCGAAGTAGCGGGAGTAAATCTCCGACCTGAGGGCATCCCACGGGTGGAGCAATCCGGAGAAGCGCGTGGATCGACCCGCTTCGGAGGCGAGGCCGGAGATGTTGCCGCGGAATTGCTGGAGGAAGCCGGGCGGGTCCTGCAGAATGTAGGTGCCCCATGCGGCAAGGGCAACGCAATAGGGCAAGGCTGCAAGAGCGATCAGGCGGAGGTTGAGGCGCTGAAGGTCCAAGCACAGCGTGATGATGACCAGGGCGATGCCGTGAACGACGCCGCATGGATGTGTGAGGCAACTCGCCGCGACCAAAGCGTGGGCGGACAGAGTGGCGGAAATGAGCGAGCTGAGGCGGAGTTGGAGGTAAGCGGCGATGCCGGCAAATCCGAGCGAAGCGCACATCATGTCCATTCGGCCCATGGATCCGGAAAGGACCCAGCGGAAGTCAACAGCGAGCAGGGCAACGCCGAGCAGAGCAGCCCCTCGGCCGATGCCAAGGCGCGCGCCAATTTGATAAAGCATGACGAGAGCGAGTACTCCCCAGGCGACGGATAGGGCGCGCATCTGTCCCAGGCCAGCGCCTGTGAGAAGGTACCACCCGGCCTGGGCGAGTATGTGCAGCGGCGGTATCCAATACGTGCGCTTTTCGATGCCTTCGAGCCAGGTACCTTGGGCCACGAGATTGGTTGTGCCCATGTGGCCGTTGTGGACCAGATTCTCAGCAGGCGAAAAAAACCATGCTTCGTTGGGAACAGGCGAGGTAGTGGTTGCCGTGCAGATTGAAAGGACAACGTAGAGCAGACCGAGGAGAGGCAGAACAACAGGCGGCCGGAAGAGGCGTCGTGGCGAGGGAATGAACATGATCCAACAGCGGGCGGAAGAGCGTTCCACCCGCTCGCTGGAGTTTAGATTACCGCTTCCTGTTCTTGCGCCAGGCGGCGAAACCGAAGGCGGCTAGCCCGGCTCCCATTAATCCAATGGTGGCTGGTTCGGGAACGACTGCGGTGCCGTCTGTTGTGCCTGCTTCGAGCGGAAACAAGCCAATGGTGGCGAGAATGCCGATTGCAAAAAGTCTCTTCACGAAAGTCCCTCCATCAGAAATGACCCTTCCGGCGCGATCACGCAATTGGAGCGCGATGCCCGACAGGGCTGCAATGATAAGGGACGGCGCGGGGAGTTTGATAGTACTAGGGCGGCAAAACGTTACTTTTCATCTTTGTGGATCCCGCGGGTGGATAATCGAAAGCATTATGAGCTTACCGGGCGGTCCCGTTCTTGTATTGGGTGCGGGCGCGACAAAGGCCTGCGCGGGGCCGATGACGAACGAGATTCTGTGGGAGGCCGACGAGTCCGCCGTTACGATCGAGCGCGAGGACTACCTGGCGCTGCTCGATCAATTTCTTCAGGAAGTATTCCGGATGCCGTCGCGCGGGATGCGTGAGAAGTGGTCCTATCCAGGGCTGCCGCTTCTGATGAGTTTGATCGATGCGGCCATCGACCGAGGCCAGCCATTGCATATGAACTATCCGGTGCAGCGGCTGCGCGAGGTCCGTGCGGCGCTCGAATACATGATTTTCGCGGTGCTCGAATACAAACTGCGCGGGCCGATGCCGTCCGTTCACGACGACGCCCTCAACGTGCTGTTTGGCCCCGGCATAGAGCCGCGCGTCCTTTCGCTGAACTACGACATCATTGCGGATAACGTGATTGCTCGTAGAACGGGTGACAAGTTTCCCGATTACTGCTGCGACATCCAAACCGATACCTACAAAGGATTCGGCAAGTACGGAAAGCTTCTGAAGCTGCATGGGTCGCTGAACTGGCTGTATTGTCCGAATTGTCACAGGCTCGATGTTGCCGTCTCGCGCTCCGGGTGGGGATTTTCCAAGGCGCTCGAAAGCCTGTATATGTCTGAAGGTGGAAGCTCGAACGATCTGGATCAACGCTACACCTGCCACGGAAGCCCGTGCAAGAATTGCGGGACCTTCGTACGTCCCGTGATGATCACGCCAACGCAGAAAAAGGACTATCGCAATCCGCATATCGCGCAGGTTTGGTACAAGGCGGAGGAGCTGCTGCGTTCGGCGAGTTCGGTGGTGTTTGTTGGCTACAGCATGCCGGCCGACGATGTCGAGGTCGTGTACCTGATGAAGCGCGGGC
>DASRHX010000245.1:0-3562 GCA_035650295.1 Bryobacteraceae bacterium
CACTACACACGGCATCTGTTGCAGGACCAAAACTCGGCCGACGCTAAAGATTTGAACTGGGCTGCGGCGATCCAATTTCTACAAAACTGCCAGAACCTGCCGTCGCACAACAAACAGGCGTGGGTATCCGGGAAGCCGAGCGACCGCGGCGGCTTCGTGTATTATCCGGGCCACAGCATGGCGGGCGGGGAGACGAACTCGGCCGGCGGTGTGGCGTTGCGCTCTTACGGCAGCATCAGCTACGGCGGCTTGCTGAGTTACATCTATGCGGACCTCAAGCGAGACGATCCGCGCGTGAAGGCGGTGTTTGACTGGCTGCGCGGCAATTACACGCTCGTGGAAAATCCGGGGATGGGTCCACAGGGACTCTATTACTATTTCCACACGTTGACGAAGGCGCTCACGGCGTATGGGGTGAACGAATTACCGCTGGCCAATGGCCGCAACGTGGCATGGCGGCGCGAGGTGGCTTCGCGCCTGATGGATTTGCAACGGCGCGATGGCTCGTGGGAGAACGACAACTCGCGCTGGTGGGAGAAAGACGCGGTGCTGGTCACGTCCTATGCAGTGCTGAGCCTGGAAATGATTTACAACGGACTGTGAGTTCGCAGTTGAAATGGGGCGCAGGGGCGGCCAAGTTGGCGCGGGTTCTAAAAAAGGAATGATTATGATGACACGTCGAGAAGCTCTTCACACCACGGTCCTGGTCAGCGCGGGAATAATCGCCAGCTCAGGCGTCAACGCGGCAACGCCCCAGCCGGCGCCGGGCACAGGGCCGCACAAGTTGCCGCCGTTGCCGTACGCGTTCGACGCACTCGAGCCGCACATCGACGCGAAGACCATGGAGATTCACCATGACAAGCATCACCAGGCCTATGTAACGAATTTGAACAAGGCTCTCCAGGGGCACGATGAATTGGCGAGCAAGCCGATCCAGGATCTCGTGAAGGACATGCGAGCGGTGCCTGACGCGATTCGCACGGTGGTGCGCAATAACGGTGGCGGGCACTACAACCATTCGCTGTTCTGGCAGACGCTGAAAAAAGGAAGCGGCGAGCCGAAGGGTGAGATCAAGGAGGCCATCGACCGCACGTTCGGCAGCTACGATAAGTTCAAGGAGGGATTCACGGAAGCGGCGACGAAAGTGTTCGGCAGCGGCTGGGCATGGCTCGTGATGGATGGCAAACAGTTGAAGATCGAATCGACGCCGAACCAGGACACGCCATTGATGATGGGGCGGCTTCCGCTGCTGGGGCTCGACGTTTGGGAGCACGCGTATTATCTGAAGTACCAGAACCGCCGGCCCGAATACATTGCCGCATTTTACAATGTGATCAACTGGGACTTCGTCACCGAGCGGTTTCGCGGGGCTGGCGCGTAATCAGGGGTCGGCCAGGCGCACGCGGTAAGCGCGGAGAAAGGGCGCGGGCGAGTTTGTGGAGACATCGTCTTCGAAGACTTCCTGCGGCGTGATGGCCATGCGCGGCCAGTTCGTCCCGCCGAACGGGTTGAATTCGGTTATCTGATTATCGGCATATTCAAGTTGATAGCGCTTTCCAGCAACCGCCTGCCACGCGATCCGATAAAAGGCTGAGTCCACGGGCGTGAGGCTTAACCGGAGCACCGAGTTGCGATCGCCGGGATCGGTGCCCGCGATTTGTTCGTCCGCGTTGTGCTGGCCATCTCCATCGGGGTCGCCGCTTGCCCCATGGCCACCTATGGCATTGGCTGGATCGAGACCGTGGGCAATTTCCCAGTTGTCGAGCAACCCGTCACCGTCGGTGTCGAGATTGGGTGGATAGGCGAGACGCACGCGAACGGCGCCAAGTGTCACCAATTCCTGGCCCGATCCCGAGAAAGTCGTCCCGAGGACCGCGGTGCCCAGGTGACGCGTTTGATTTGTCGCGTCGAACCCCGGCCCTGCGGCCACCGCCGCAACTTTGATGCTGTCTCCCGGTTGCAACCCGGCCAACTCGGCGAAGGGGATCGATATTTCTATGAAGTCCGCGTTGCTGTCGTTGGCGATTGGAGCCGATTCTGGAGAGCGATTGAACTGCTGCAGGAAAGCGCCGGCAATCGGACTAAGATTGGTATTCAGGTGAAACACTCCCTGGCCAATGTTCAGCTCCATGCCCGGCCGAGAGAAGTTCGCGCTGGTCCGATCACCAAATTCGTCTCCGAGAATGCACGCGACGCTCGGTGAAAACTCATAGAACAAAAGGTTTTCCAGACAATCCAGCCCGTCCGCCCCTTGCGCTTCCGGATCAATCAGTCCATTGCCCAGGCCCGTCATCGCTCGAACCCCGGTCACCCGGGGCGATTCGATGAACAGAAAAACATTGTTGTTGCTGTAAAACATCGCGTTGCGAAAACCCAGATAAAGGTTCGTGGAGTCGTTGTTGACATAAAACTCGCCAAGATTCGCGAACTGCCCGTGACGCGGAAGAATCGGAGCGCCGACGAAATCGAACGTTTGGCCCGGGACGTTTCCATCGCTGTTGGGGGCATTAGTCTCAAGCATGGGAGTGTTCCAGCTTGAAGCGTAAATCCGGTCCGCCGGAAGCGCTCGATTGATGACGAAGCCGTCAATGTAAGAGCCCGCGGCCCCTAACGCCTCTGCCCGGAGCACGTCGCCATCGACCGTCACTTTCAGGCAATGATGGATCGGGCGATGCTGCGCTGTCGCCATGTGGCGCTGGGTCAGACTGTAGAGACCGCTATAACCGCCACCGCCGGAAACGACATGGTGAAGTCCGTTTGTCGGCGCGAACTTCTCAAAATTGTGATCGTGTCCGCCGAAGATCAACTGCACGCCGTACTGTTCGGCGACCGGCTGCAGCAGGTGCATCAGTTGCGTCTGGTCCAGAGCGCCGTTGGCGTCGCGGTCCGCGCCGGAGTGCACGCCGGAATGGGCAATGGGGTTGTGGAAAAACAAAAACTTCCAGTGCTTACTGCTCCTGGCCAGGTCGTTGGTCAGCCATTGGAACTGCGCCGTGCCATTGGTGAAGACGTAACTGGTAAACCAGGGATTGAACAGCGCCACGAAGTGCGCATCTCCATGGTCGAAGGAATAAAACAATTCGGTGCCATCGACCGAATTCGTCGGCAGATAGAAGGCGTTTTGAAAATTGGTTAGCGTGAGATCGCCCGGGCCGCCGCAGCAATTCAGGTCGTGATTGCCGGCGCTAAAAAAGAACGGGGTGTTCTTCATTTGCGTGTAGATGTTGAGGACGCGCGTGTCCACAGTCGCATCCGTGAACCCGCCGTAGATCACGTCTCCGTTATGGATCACAAGGTCCGGATTGAAGCTCCCCAATACCGAGGCGATCTGCCGTTGGTTGACGCTGGCATCGCCTGTGTCGCCAAGTGCGCCAAAGGTTATCGGCCCGGAGGTCTTCAATGTGCGAAACCACTCGATGCTCGAAACGATCGGCGCCGAGTCCGCATTCGTGGCGCTCCCCACCTGGTAAAAGTACTTCGTGTCCGGCGTCAGGTTCGTCAGCGTAATGACGTGTGTGCGCACTAATTCTTCGTTCGTGGCTAACATCGAAACGGCCGGGCT
>DASRHX010000246.1:0-18171 GCA_035650295.1 Bryobacteraceae bacterium
ACCCGATCTCCGCAAGGACTTCGACCCACCTCCAGTCGACCCCGCCGAAGCCGCCAACCGCCGCCACGGCCGCTTCACCCCCTTTCCCGAGCAATCCCCTCACACCTTCGAGCTCGTCTGGATCTCCGAACCCAGAAACAAGGACTTAGATCCCCACGCGCCTGGGCCGCGCACGCCGCGCGGTTAGCGCATCCGTGGTTTATCTGAGGCTAAAAGTTCCGGCGCTCTTTCCCCGCGATACCATATCCCCGTGAAGCTCTCCGACCGGTTCACAGCCGAATCCGGCCACCATTACCTCACCGGAATCCAGGCCCTCGTCCGTCTCCCCATGGACCAGATGCGCCTCGACCGCCGCGCCTCGCTTCGCACCGGTGCCTTCATCTCTGGCTATGAAGGCTCGCCCCTCGGCGGCTACGACATCGCCCTCGCCCGGGCGGGAAAGCTCCTCTCCGATCTCGACATCCACTTCGTCCCCGCCGTTAACGAAGACCTCGCCGCGACCGCAATTCTCGGCACCCAAATCCTCTCCGCCGCTGGTCCCGCCCGTGTCGATGGCGTTGTCGGCATTTGGTATGGCAAAGGTCCTGGCGTCGACCGCTCCGGCGACGCACTTCGCCATGCCAATCTCGCCGGCACCACCGGCCTCTCCGCCGCCCTCGTGCTGGCAGGCGACGACCACGCCTGCAAAAGCTCTTCCATCCCGCATCACTCCGACTTCAGCCTTCTCAACGTCGGAATTCCTATCCTCCAACCCGGCACTCCACAAGAGATTCTCGACTTCGGCCTATACGCCATCGCCCTCTCGCGCCACTCCGGCGCATGGACCTCGCTCAAGCTTGTCACCAACGTCTGCGACGGCGGCGCATCCGTCGATGTCGCCCTCGACCGCCATCGCTACACAATCCCCGGCGGCTATCGAAAAGTGTCGAGCGGCATGCTCGTCCCTACCGTTGCCAATAGCCTCGAAGTCGAAGCCTATGTTCACCGCATGGACGCCGTCCGAGCCTTCTACGATCTCAACCCCATCGACCGCATCCACGGCGCTCGCACCAATGCCCGCTTCGGCATCGCTGCGGCCGGCAAGGTTTACCACGATCTCGTCCAATCCCTGCGCGACCTCTCGCTCGACGAGTCCACGCTTAATTCCCTCGGCATCCGCATCGCCCAATACGCGCTCACCTATCCCATCTCTTCTTCCTTCACGCGCGCCTTTGCGGAAGGCCTTGAAACCATCCTCGTCCTCGAGGAAAAGCGCAGCTTCCTCGAACTCCAAATCAAAGACGCGCTCTTTAACGCGCCACAACGCCCGCGCGTCATCGGCAAGCTCGACCACGTCGGCATCCCATTCGTTCCCACCACCGGTGAACTCGATCCCGATCTCATCGCGCGCCTCCTCCTCCGCGTGCTGCCCACCCTGCCTCCTGAACTCGATACCGTCGCTCGCCGGCGTCTCGCCGCACTAGACGCAGCCGCCGCCATCGAACGCCTTCCCACTACCGTCCGTGCGCCCAACTACTGCCCCGGCTGCCCGCACAACCGCAGCACGCTCCTCCTCGAAGGCCAAATCTCCGGTGGCGGTATTGGGTGTCACGGCATGGGCATGTTGTTGGACGAAGTCCACCGTGGCTACGAATTCGCCGCGCAGATGGGCTCCGAGGGCGCTCCCTGGATCGGAATGGCGCCCTTCTCCAACCGCAACCACATATTCCAGAACATGGGCGATGGCACCTTCTTCCACTCCGGCTCGCTCGCCATCGAAGCCGCCATCGCCGCCGGCGTCAACATTACCTACCGCATTCTCTACAACGGCCACGTTTCCATGACCGGCGGTCAGGACGCCATCGGCGCAATCCCCATCCCCGCCCTCACGCGCAAGCTTGAAGCCGAGGGCGTCAAACGCACCATCGTCCTTGCCGAAGACACCGCGCGCTACTACGATCAACCCCTTGCCGACAACGCCGTCCTTCGCGACCGTTCCGCTCTCGAAGAAACGCTCCGCGAACTTGAAAAAATTGAAGGCGTCAGCGTCCTCATCTACGATCAGGAATGCGCCGCCGAAAAGCGCCGCAAACGCTCCCGCGGCGCCTACGCCGAACCACTATCCCGTCTCGTCATCCATCCACGCGTCTGCGAAGGCTGCGGGGACTGCCTCCGCCAGTCCAATTGCATGAGCCTCGTTCCGGTCGAAACCCCCTACGGCGAACGCATGGCCATCCACCAATCCTCGTGCAACAAGGACGAATCCTGTCTCCTGGGTGACTGTCCCAGTTTCGTCCGTGTCCAACTCAAGCCCGGCGGCGGCCTTCGCAAAAGCATCCTCAAGGCCGCGCCCCAATTCGATCCACCTCCTGCAAAACCCGCTCCACCTCTCGATGGCCCCTGGCGCATGCTCGCACCTGGTATCGGTGGAACCGGCGTTGTCACAGTCAATGCCCTTCTCGCGGCCGCCGCCACCATCGACGGTCTCCACGCGACGACTCTCGATCAAACCGGACTCGCTCAAAAGGGCGGCGCCGTCGTCTCGCACCTCACTGTCTCCCGCGAGCCGATCAGCTTCCCCTCGCGCATCAACACAGCCAACACCGATCTCCTCCTTGCCTACGACCTCCTCGGCGCGGCCAACGCGGACAACCTCCGCCTCGTCTCGCCCTCACGCGCCCGCGCCGTCGTCAACACCGCACTCACGCCCACCGCCGCGAGCCTCCGTCAACGCTTCGTTCTGCTTGAGGGGATGGATCAGACAACACCTATTGATACAATTGTTTCAAACACAAAATCTCAAGTTTGTCTTGACGCAACAGGCCTCGCCGAGGCATACTTCGGCTCCCACATGTTCGCCAACATGATCCTGCTCGGCGCCACCGTTCAGGAAGGCCTCATCCCCATCTCGCTAACTGCTATCGAATCAGCCATTCGCCTCAACAATGTGGAAGTGGATCGGAACCTCTCCGCACTTGCTTGCGGCCGCGACTGGCGCCGGCAATCCAAGCCCGCTGAACCTGCCGCCGCTGCCACCCTTACGCACGCCCAACGCATGGCCGAACTCACTGCATATCAAGATGTGGCCTGGGCCGCCCGCTACGAATCGGCCATTGCCTCCGTCCGCGCCGCTCGCCCCGATCTAGTCCCCATCGCCGAGCGCGCCCTTTTCTACCTGATGACCTACAAGGACGAATACGAAGTTGCCCGCCTTCTGCTCGACTCCGCCTTTGCTACCCAGCTCAACGCCGACTGGCACCAGGTTGACCGCATCGAGTTCATGCTGCATCCACCGCTACTTCGCCGCTTCGGCCTCAAGCATAAGATCACCCTTGGGCCTTTCCTGCGCCCGCTGCTCTCGATCCTCGCCAATTTGAAATTCCTCCGTGGAACCCCACTCGATCTCTTCGGTGCATCTGCCCACCGCCGCCGCGAGCGCGCCCTCGTCGCCTGGTACGAAGAAATCCTCGCCGCTGTCACGGCCGCGCCCGCATCGCCCGAATCCGCCGAACTGGCCGCGCTACCTCTTTCCATTCGCGGCTATGAATCGATTAAAGACCGCCACGTCGCCGCCGCCCAAGCCCGCGCCGCCGAGCTCCTCGCCAACCTGGAGCGCCAACCAGCCCCCGCCCATCATTCATAGCCGCAACATCCGTCGTTCATTCCACCGGCATTGTTTATTCCACTCGGAGGGCGGATCGTTACAACAAATTCACTAGGAAATGTTTTGGCCGTAACGCCATTCGCGCATGCTCGTCCCGTGCCCGCTCATTCCATTTCCTTCGCCTCCAAGCACGCCGCCCCCGCCGGCGCCTTCCGGACCGGGGTCTCTCTGCACAGCCACACCCTCCATTCGATCGAGAACCTCTCATTCATTCCGCACGTCGCAGCGAGAATTCCAGCTCTCATGAGCGCCATTGACCGGCAATGCGACAAATACCGTGCGCTTCATGGCCGCGCGCTCGATCTTCACAACGCCCACTGGACCCCGCCCCTGTCTGCCCAACAGGCCTTTCATCTCGAGGCCCGCCAGATCGAATCCCTCGGCCTCGTCCCGCTCGTCTCCCTTTCCGACCACGACAACATCGACGCCGCTGACCGCCTTTATCTGGTCGAAGAGACCCGCTACGCCCCGATTTCCGTCGAGTGGACTATCCCCTTTGGCGAAAGTTTCTTCCACCTCGGCGTCCACAATCTACCGGTCTCCCAATCTCACGCCATGATGGAAGCCATGGCCGAATACACGGCCTCCTCTCAGCAAGCCCACTTGGGCCAACTCCTGGAGTGGATCTCCTGGAACGAATCGGTGCTCGTCGTCTTCAACCATCCTTGTTGGGATGAAAAAGGCATCGGCGCCTCGCGGCACGACTTCCTCACGCGCCGCTTCCTTGATCGCTGCGGCCGCTGGGTCCACGCCATCGAGTTGAACGGCCTTCGCCCTTGGACCGAAAACCAGCGCGCCATCGCCCTCGCCGGCAGCTACGACCGTCCTGTCATCTCTGGGGGTGACCGCCACGGTTGCGAGCCAAACGCCAACATCAACCTCACCAACGCTTCTACGTTTAGCGAATTTGCAGGCGAGGTTCGTGCAGAGGGCATCAGCCATGTGCACTTCCTCCCGCAATACGCCGAATCGCTTGCCTTTCGCCAAATTCAATGCATCGCGGATGTCATCGGCTACCAACCCGCGCACTCCCTAGGCTGGACGCGATGGAACGATCGTGTGTTCTACCGTACGTCCTCCGGCGGACTCCAACCCCTCAGCCAGCTATGGAACCGCGGAGCCCCCTGGATCGTCGAATCATTCGTGAACCTCATCCGCGCTTCTCAGCACAAGCACATGCGAAGCGCGTTGAAACTCTGGCTGGCGCCGCAGAGAGGGTATGCCGGGTGAATTCCAGCCACCGCGTTGCCCTTTTCACCGACACCTTCCACGAAGTGAACGGTGTTGCGCTCACCTGCCGCCAATTCGCTTCCTTTGCCTCCCGCCGCGGTCTTCCGATGTTGCGCGTCCACCCAGGGTCCCATTCCCGTATCTCGCAGGATGGCCCGCAAACGGTCTTCGAACTTGCCCCTTCCAAACTTTCAGTCGGCTTTGAATCGGATCTCCAATTCGATCTTCACTTCCTTCGTCACAAGAACTTCGTTCGCGATGCCCTCGAGCGATTCCGCCCCGACCTCATACATGTCACCGCACCCGGCCATTGCTCCATCCTCGGCGTTATTCTCGCGCACGAATTGAGTATCCCGTTGGCCGCAAGTTGGCACACCAACATCCATGAGTTCGGCGCACGCCGATTGGGCCAGTATCTTCCCACGAGTATCACGGCCCGCGTCGAGTCCCTCATCCTGGCCCTTACTGTGCGCTACTACCGCATCGCCCGCATGATTTTCGCGCCAAATCCCGAATTGCGCTCAATGCTCGCCGCTCGCACCGGCAAGCCGGTCTTCCCCATGAACCGCGGTGTCGACCTCTCGCTCTTCCATCCACGTCCGGAAACGCGCCCTGCCAATGCGCCGCTCACTATTGGATACGTCGGCCGCCTCACTCCCGAAAAGAATGTCCGTCTCCTCGCGCAACTAAGAATACCCGCAGCCAGGTTCCTCATCGTCGGGCAGGGCAGTGAGCGCGATTGGTTGCGCGCCAATCTCCCCAACGCCGAACTCCCTGGCGTTCTCCATGGCGAAGCTCTCGCCCGTGCCTACGCCTCAATGGACATCTTCGCTTTCCCGTCCTCCACCGACACCTACGGCAATGTCGTGCAGGAAGCGAAGGCGTGCGGAGTACCTGTCGTGGTCTCCTCCGGCGGAGGACCCAAATATCTCGTGCGGCATGGCGTCGATGGCATGGTCACATCAACTTCCTCCGATTTCATCGCCGCCGTTGAACTCCTGTCCCACGACTCCGTTCTGCGCGCGCGCATGAGCGCCGCGGCTGTTGCTTCCGCTCAGTCGCTCAGTTGGGACGCCGTATTCGAGGGCGTTTACGCAGCCTACCAGACGCAGGGTTCCACTCCCGCCCCAGCGTTCTCAACAATGAGTACCTTAACCGGCGAACGTAGGACTTACGGCGGGTCTCATCTTCGGTAACATCTGCGCGGGCAAGTCCGTGTGCAGGGGCCGGAACTCGTTCCGCTCCGCATCGAAGCAGAAAACCTTTCCTGTCCCGATCTCATACACCCAGCCATAGAGGTGTACCGCGCCCGACAACAGCCGCGACGCCACCGACGGGTGCGTGTGGAGGTTTACAAATTGCGCCATCACGTTTTCTTCCACCAACTTCCGAAGCTTCACTGCCTCTTCTTCGTGTCCATGCCGGTCCATCACGATTCGCTGCGCGCAACTGCCGTGATGCAGCCAGTTCCGCACCGCCGGTAGTTGCTCGGCCTTCTCCGGTTGCAGCAATGCCCGCATCGCCCCGCAATCGGTGTGCCCGCACACGATGATGTGCTTCAGCTCGAGCACCGACATCGCATACTCGATCGTCGCCGCCTCTGCCCCCAGCCCCGTCGTGTACGCCGGAACCATGTTGCCGGCGTTGCGCAGCGTGAATAAGTCGCCTGGCTTGGTTTGCAGCAGAAGGCCTGGATCGATCCGCGCGTCGGAGCAGGTGATCATCATCGCGATCGGCTCGTGGTTGTTCGCAAGATGAGCGAAGAGCTCCTGTTCGCGTGGAAACATTCTCGTCTGAAAACGTTCTAAACCCTTTATGATCTCTTCCATCGTTCACTCCCCATGGAAACTTCTCTGCGGACACTTGCAGTTGCTTTGCACAGACACAACGCGCTTACGCCGCGGCGGTCCGTGCGGACTGAGCTAGAGGATGGTGAGAGGAGAGATAGGCGGAGAGCGCCCAGGAGGGAATAGAAGGAAACGGTTGCCAAACTGAACTACAACGGAAGGAGCCTGCTCATCGCCGCCTTCCAAAACAGGAACCGGCGGAACGCCTACGGCGAGAATCGCCGCATCCGCCCCAGGCGGATCTTCCTGGTTGCCATGCGGAAACAAATGATGAGGAACTTCCTCGTGGTGATGGTCACCGTCCAGCCTCAAGCCGCTGGTTCGCGCGGGGCGTTGAACGCGATGCCTCTGCGGCGCGGTTCCTTGCTGAGGTAATGCGGACGTAGGTATTGCCGCTACTAGCAGGCATGCCAGCAACGACAGAACTCCGGCCCGATGCTGCGTTCTTCGATGCATCAGTCTTGCGTTAGCTCAATGCTCGCCGGAGAAGCGCCGGCCGCCGGTGACCAGATCACCCGCACTTGCTCTACGGCGGCGCGGAACTCATGCTCCTGGTCCAAATCCCGCTCGATAAAATCGAGTCCGGTTCGAATCCATTCGGCTAGCTCAGTATGCCTTAGACGGTAGAACACGTGACGGCCCACCCGCCGCTCGGTGACGATCCGGTGTGCCCGTAGGAGGGCCAAGTGTTGGGAAACACTCGAATGACTTATCCCCAAGCCCTGCTGCAGCCCGTTCACATCGACTTCTGCGTCGCGTAATTCCTCCACCAGCCGTAGCCGATGAGGATTCGACAGCACCCCAAATAGGCTGGCAAGTTCTTTGCTTACAGTGGCGCGCACGGGCATCGCTTCAGATCTCCAGATCTTTACACTGTCATATTAGGATATCTGTACCTATTTACGCAATGGTAAACTGAAGCAGATAATCAGATTTTGCCCTCTTGGACTACTCTGCCCTCTTTCATCACTAACACCACCTTCTCGGTTTGGGCGATGTTCTCCAAAGGATTGCCGGGAATCGCCACCACATCAGCCACCTTTCCCGCCTGCAAAGTCCCCAGCCGTTCGGTCATACCGAACAACTCCGCGCATGCCCCCGTTGCCGCCTTCAGCGCATCGACCGGCTTCATCCCCCGCGCCACCATTAGCTTGAACTCCTCCGCGTTCCGCCCGTGCTGCGAAACCCCGGAATCGGTCCCAAACGCGATCTTCACCCCCATCCGGATCGCCTTGCTCACCGTCACGTCCATCGCATCCAGCGCCAACCTCGCCTTGCGGTCCGTGCGTGGATCCATCCGCCCGCCTTTCGCCCACACCTCGCGAATGCTGTCTCCTGCCATCAGCGTCGGCACCAGGTAAGTCCCCTTATCCACCATCATCCGCAGCGCCTCATCGTCCAAAAAAGAGCCGTGTTCGATCGAATCGATCCCCGCCCGAATCGCTCTCTTGGCCGCCTCCGCCCCGTGCGAATGCGCCGCTGTCTTCTTCCTCTTCGCATGTGCCTCGTCCACCAGCGCGTTTAGCTCCTCTTGCGTCAGTTGCGGCGAATCCACATCGTCGTTCAACGACAGCACACCGCCCGAAGCCGTCACCTTGATCACATCCGCTCCATACTTCACCGCCCACCGCACGGCGTTCCGCATCCCGTCGGCTCCGCTGGTCACGTTCGGCAGCATTGCGTCCGAATTCAGAAACCCGAACCGGAAGCCGTTGGTCGAATCGCAATGCCCGCCCAGAGTGCAGATGCTCCGCACCGCGACCAACATCCGCGGCCCTTCCACAAAACCCCTGTTGATCGCGTTGCGCAGCCCCACGTCGATGAAGTCCGAGCCGCCGAGGTCGCGCACGGTCGTGAAGCCCGCCATCAATGTCTTTCTCGCGTACGTGGCCGCGATCAGCGCCCTCTCCGCCGGCGTCTCTTCGAGCTGACGAATGCGGTCGTCGCGCGAATCGGCGGAACGCTCGAACCGCAAATGCGTGTGCGCGTCCATGAACCCCGGCGCCAGCGTCGCATCGCCCAGATCGATCACCTTGGCCCCCGCCGGGGTCTGCGACTGAGCACCCACCGATTCAATCCTCCCGCCGCTCACCACCACCACGCCCGGTGTCTGCAAGCTGTCCGAGTGGCCGTCAAACAGCCGGGCCGCCTTCAATACAATGGCCGTGTGCGAAGTTTGAGCCTTGGCCTGTGTCATGGATGCCGTGAGCGCCGCGACCAACACCAGAGGCAAATACCGCCGGATGCCCGCATCATAAAGGACAGCCCCGATAATTCCTCCAATTAGAGGACCAATGAGAGGCACCCAAAAGACTCCCGTCCCATCCGTCAGCCCGTTGTTCTTGAACCCGGCGGCCACCGTGAACAGCCGCGGCCCCAAATCCCGCGCCGGGTTGATCGCATAACCGTGCAACGTGCCCCAACACATGCCGATCGCTACTACCACCAACCCCACCGCAAATGGCGTGAACGCGCCTGCCGGCTGGTTCTTCTCGTCCGTGATCGCCAGCACCAGCAGTACCAGCAGCGCCGTGCCCACGATCTGATCGATCCATCCTGTCACCGGCGAGGCCGGAAACGCCGGGAAGGTCGCAAATACGCCGGCCGTCTTCTCCAGCGCCGGATCGAACTTCATGAACGCCGCGTGATAACCCGTGAATACGATTGCGGCGCCGGCAAAGGCGCCCGCCGTTTGCGCCAATGCATACGGCAGCACTTTGCCCCAGGGAAACCCGCGCCTCACGGCCAGCGCCACCGTCACCGCCGGATTTAAATGCGCCCCGGATACCTTCCCGGCGACGAATATTCCCATCGCGACACCGAGCCCCCAACCGAAGTTGATGTTCGCGAATCCGCCGTTCACCACCTCCCCGGGCGTGCCGCTCGCGAACAAGACCACCGAGGCGACTACCCCCGCGCCAAACGTCAGCAACACCATCGTGCCGAGAAACTCGGCTATCAGTTCACCTGCCATTCCGGCTTTTTGCATACGGTAGGCGAGTGTACCAGAGTGGGGAAATGGTTGCCGGCACAGGACCGAATGGGTAAGCCACGAATAGGAGTCTTCTCGATCTACCTACGCTTCACCACCCACGGCATCTCCACCGTCTTCCCGTGTGCGTCGTGCACCTGAATCGGCTCATACCCCATCGGCTGGATCCGCATCGTGTCGCCGTCGATCTCCACGCTCAAAAATTGATGCTGCGGACTGGTCCCCACGACGTTGGCTGCCTCCAACCTGAGCTCAATCACCTCATCCCGCAGTTCACCGCCTGAGCCCGACACGATGTACTGCACCCCACGGGTTTCCTCGTGCTTCTTCACGATCTGCAAATTGTGCTCGTGCCCGTTGAACACGACATCCACGCCACCGTTGGCGAGCATCTCCACGGCGTCCTTCATCCAACTCAAACTCGCCTCGTGACGCGGGCCCGCCGTGAACGGCGGATGATGCCAATAAGCGATCCGCCACGGTGGAGCGGGCTTGGCCATCTCGGCTTGCAACCATTTCTTCTGGTCGCCTTTATCGTTCCACATCCTCTCTCTCGCGCCTTTCAATGCGCCGCTTGAAGTGTCCATCGCAAAGAACTGCGCCAGGTTCGCGTACGAAAACGAGTACCATCGCTCTGGTTTGCCTGTCGGAAAGAAGAAGTTGTCCAGGTACACAGCCAGATCGCCGCGGTTCTCGCTTTCATTCCCGTCGTGATTGCCCAAGGTGGGATAAAACGGGATTCGCTTCAGCAGCTCCGCGTAGGGCTGATAGAACTTCGTCTCCCAATGCCGGTCCCTGTCGCCGGAGTCCCTTGTAAAGAGCCCGAACTGCGTACCGTAGATGTTGTCGCCCGTCGTGATAATAAATCGGACTGGGTTGTCCGTATTTGCAAATCGCGCGAACTCCTTCTCCATGGCCTCCGCGATCTTGTACTGCGCCTGGCTCCCCGTCCCGTAGTCACCGATCACGAAGAAGCGTAGCTTGGTTGCCCGCTCCGGCAGCGTGCGCATACTGCCGGAGCCGAACTCCTGTCCCTTTACCAGCACTTTGAATGGATACTGTTTGTCCGGCTCCAGTTCTTGCACGCGCATCCAATTCAGCTTGGACTCATGTCTCTTGCCGCCAATTTCCACGACAGCCGCGCCGAGTGGTTTCGAGTCGCGTCCGATCGTGTTACCGCTGCCCCCCGTTGTGCCCCACGCAATCCATGCCTCGCGCGATGCGACCGCGCCCACGTAGACATGTTTGACCTCCGCCGCCTCGGCCGCCGCGTTACCAGCCGCGCTCCACGCCCACAACCTGCCAAGAACCAGCGCCGCGGCGCAGATATACGGTGATCGTCTTCTTCGCATCTTGTCCTTGCACCCGCGCCATTACGTAGGACGCACCTTGCGCCTGCGGAATATCCAGGCCCTTGGCGGAGAGCGGCGTCATGGTTCCATCTCCATTGTTGAAGGTACTCCACTCGATCCGGTAGCCTTGGTCGCTGGTCACGTAGCCTGGGCTCGACGTCATGCCGTGCTTGCGCGCCAAATCGTCGAAGGCCAATCTGTCCGCTTCCACGCGAAACCGGTCCAGCGGCAAGATCTCGGCAAAATACGCCTTACCGATCTTGTCGCGCCGTTCGATCAACGCATCGGCGATCCACTTCTCCGCGCCCGGGTCCGAGTATTCACCCGTCTTCACGATGGCCCGGATCTCGGCGTCGGTGAACGCCATCACCTGCTTTGCCGCCCAGAAGCTGTCATCCGGTAGCCGGTTGGTGAACGCCGGGTTCGGATACTCGGGCACCCATTCGTCGGCGCGGAACAGTTTCGATTCAAAACGCCCCACGCTTCTATAGGGCGGATACTTCGCCTTGGCCCAATACGGCACCGCCAGCCCGAGGCTGAAGAAGTTTTTCGCCGCCGCGTCCCTCTCGAACAGATATTCGAAGCCCGACCGCGGCGAGTTCGGCCCATAGCTGGCGCTTCCCAGAGTCGATCCGAAATCGATCAGGTAGTGCCGAATAAAACTCGTGCCACCCTCGGCGTGCAGCATGTCGAGCGAGTTGATCGCCCGGGAATCGTCGTGCGCCAGCCACGCGCAGAACACCGCCAGCCCGCGTAGGTCGCGCCTGTGCTCGTGCGGAACGATGTCATTCGGGTCGTCGCGCCGCGTGCCGTAATACTTGTATGGCCCCAACGGCTTGCCGGAAAGATACAGGCTCGCGCCTCCGCGGTAACGCCCCTCTTTGTCGCGCGGTACGCGCATGAGCAACTCCGTTACGTCACGGCTCGTCATTTTGCGTGCCTTACCCTTGGCGTCCACAATCTGCACGTCTTCGCCGAGTTCGAGGTCCTCGCGCCTGAAATGCACGATGTAGTTCTGCGGCACGTTGTAGCCCAGCGCGTAAAAGAACTTCGAAACCAGCGCGTCGGGCGCCGTGGCGATCTCCGGATACTCGATCGGATCAAACTTCAACACGTACCGGCGCTTTTTCGAATCGAGAATCTCGAAGCCCGGCGTCACGCCTTCGCTTTTGGCCTTCACCACCGTCCACTTGCCGTCCGCCGATGGCGCGTCCGCGTTCCCGGCGCCCCGCACCAGCTCCTCGAGGCTCATCTTGTTGTAGTAATGCCGCGGCTCCCACCAGGCGCTCTTCATCGGCTCGCCAAGCGAGTTCACTGCTTGCGCCGGAATCGGCGGCACTACCTTCCCATTCACTTTCTCGCCCGTCTGCTCGCCGGGGTAGGCGAACATCTGCGTGAAAAAGTCGTAGTAGTCGCTGATCTTCCGCCGTATTGCCTTCGAGGCGTCGCGGGGTTTCGGTTCGGACATCAACGGATCGTCGGGATAGAACTTCGGCGCCCCCTCCGCGCTCAGTGCCGCGCCCGCCAGGAGAACGCCAAATACTGCCAGAAATTTTTTCCGCATTGTCACTCTCCTTTTAGAAAATATGGCTCGGGGCCGAACTTCCAAACGGCCGCTGCGCAAATACGTCGTTAAACTTGAACCACACCTGGAAGCCTTCGTGGCTGAAGCCAACGTCGATGCGAATGAACGTCGCATTGCGCGCGTTGAAGCGCATCCCGAAGCCCACCGCGCTCTCCAGGTTCTTGAAATCCAGGTCGCTTCGCCGCCGCGCCACCTTGCCCGCATCGGCGAAAATCCCCATGTCCATTCCCGAGAACACCTCCCAGCGGTACTCGGCATTCATCACCAGCATGTTCTCGTCGTAGAACCGGTACGGACGGAATCCGCGCAGATCCTGCGAGCCGCCCAGCACGCTCTGCAAGTAGAACGGAACCGACTGATCCTCGTCGTGCTTGGTCATCACCGCGCGCCCACGCAGCACGATCACCCGCCGCTTGTTGAACAGCGGCAGATATTGCTGGCCTTCCATGTCCACGCGCTGAAACCCGTGCAGCTTCTGGTCGCGGTCGTTGTAGCTGTCGTAGCGCACCGAATAGTTTCCGCCCTGCCGAGGCCCCGTCTTCGAATCTCGGAAATCGAGCTGCGCAAACGCGCCCCAGCGGAAGAAATCAGTCTGTTTATCGATGCCCGCCGCCTGCGCGGGACGGAACACTACTTCCGAGCTCGCGTACCGGTCGTCTTCTCCCGGCCCCACGTTGTTCCACATGTAGCCCGACGAAAATCCGGCGCGCACAAAGCGGTTGAGGTGCACGCCCACCATGCCATCGGCCACCGTATTCTCCAGCCGGTAGTTCGTCCGCCTGATCTTCTCCGAGTCTGGCCCCTGTCCATAAAAGGGCAGGCTGTTGTAGTTGTGATGCAGCGCGCGCGCTTCCCAGAACAATCTCCCGTTGGCCACTTTCGGCTGCCCCGTCGCGGCTTCCAATCGCAACCATTGCCGCGTCGATGCCTGCGCCGAGGCGTCCACGAACATCGTTCCGCGTGCCAGATCGTCGCGCAGATACTGCGGGCCAAGCCCGAACCCCCCGCCCGTACCCAAACCGCCCAACTTAATTCGGAATCCGGCCACGCCCGCCGTCAGGCGCTCCAGCACCTTGGCGTCCTTGATGTAGATCAGCCGCTCTTCCACCTTCGAAGGCGCGTCCGGCTCCAGCTTCGCCGCTTTCTTGTCGCGCTCGGACTCAATCGTCCCCACCCGCGTCTGCTGCCCGGCAACGGGTGATCCCAGCAAGAGGAATCCGCACATCAATAAACCGTACTGTTTGTTCATGTTCCCCTAAATCACTTAGCTTCGCACAACCGGCTTTACCACCACATCTACGGCCGCACCGTTACACTGGATCTCATGCAACTCACCTTCTGGGGGGCGGCGCAAACCGTCACAGGCTCCATGCACGAGCTTACGGTCGACGGTCATCACTACCTTCTCGATTGCGGCCTCTACCAGGGACGCCGCCAGGATACCTTTGAGCGTAACCGCCACCTACCCATGCGGGTCAACACCCTTTCGGGTGTAGTGCTCTCGCACGCTCATATCGACCATAGTGGAAACCTCCCTTCGCTTGCCAGGGACGGTTTTCGCGGCGAGATCCACTGCACTCCCGCCACCGTAGATCTATGCAAGTCGATGCTGATGGACTCCGCATATCTTCAACAAAAGGATGCGGAATTTTTGAACAAACGCTATCAACGCCGCCACTCCATAATGAAAAACGCGGGACACAACGCCGTCGAAGCTCTCTATTCCGTCGCCGACGCCGAACGAATCCTCAACCAGTTCCGCGCCACCGGGTATCACGAGACTAAGCGCCTTTCCGAGGAGGTTGATTTCGAGTTTTTCGACGCAGGCCATCTCCTCGGCTCGGCGAGCGTTCTGCTCAACCTTAAGAAAGGCGCCAAACACGTCCGCCTTCTGTTTTCCGGTGATGTCGGACGCGCTAACCTCCCCATCCTCCGCGACCCCGAACCGCCCCCCGAAGCCGACTACCTCATCCTCGAATCGACGTACGGCGGACGCCTGCACAAGAAGGACGAGGTGGTTCTGGACATACTCCGCGAGACGATCGTCCGCACCGCCTCCCGCGGCGGACGCATCATCATCCCCGCCTTCGCAGTCGGACGCACGCAGCAAATTGTCCTTATGCTTCATCAGATGTGCTGCGACAATAGCATTCCCGACATTCCCATCTTTGTCGATTCCCCACTGGCTATTAACGCGACCGAAGCCTACCGCGCGCATCCCGAATGTTTCGACGAAGAAACCAACGTCTACCTCGGCAGTGGCGACGACCCGTTCGGCTTTCACCGCCTCCGCTACGTCCGCGAGGCTTCGGAATCAAAGGCCCTAAACGACCTTCGTGGCCCCATGATCGTCATCTCCGCATCCGGTATGTGTGAGGCGGGCCGCATCCTGCACCACCTGCGGAATAACATAGAGGATCCGCGCAATACGATTATGATCGTCGGCTTCCAGGCTGAACACACGCTCGGCCGCAAAATTGTCGAACGCCACCCCGAAGTTCCCATCTTCGGCGAGCCCATGCGCCTGCGAGCCGAAGTCGTCAGCATCCAGGAACTCTCGGGCCACGCCGATCAGGGCGAACTCCTGGCCTGGATCAAACCGATAGCCCCTCGACTGAAGGGCATCTTCCTCGTCCATGGCGAGCTTGTGAACCAACAGGCTCTCCAAACTGCTATCGAAGAACGATACAGCGTCCCCGTTACCATCCCGCGCCGCGGAGACCACGTCAGCCTATAAGAGACCCCAGATGAGTGCCGCCAGCCACACCCTACCTCCCGTCCGGACCACGCTTCTCGATCGCATGCTCGCGCCGTTCTCGCGCGTGCAGGGCGGGGAAGGAGCGGGCGCGCTGATCCTTGCCGCCAACGTCTTCCTGTTGCTCGGCTCTTACTATGTGTTGAAGACGGTGAGGGAGGCGCTCATCCTGGGCGAATCGGGCGCGGCGGTGAAGAGCTATGCCTCGGCCGGGCAGGCCGTGCTCATGCTGCTCGTGGTTCCGCTGTACGGCTGGTTCGGATCACGCGTCGGGCGGCTGACGCTCGTCGCCGGGTCCACGCTGTTCTTCGCCTCGCATCTGGCTATTTTCTTTTTGCTGGGACAAACGGGAGCGCACATCGGGGTCGCGTTCTTCCTCTGGCTCGGCGTCTACAACATGTTTGTCGTCGCGCAGTTCTGGGCATTCGCCAACGACCTCTACACCGAAGAGCAAGGCAAGCGCCTGTTCCCCATCATCGGCGTCGGCGCATCGCTTGGCGCCTTGGTTGGCGCCCGCGCCGCCGGCGATATGTTCAAAGTTTTCTCGCCCTATCAGTTGATGCTCATCACCATCGGTATTCTGTTGGCCTGCGTGGCGCTCACTTACGTCTCCCACCTGCGCCAGCAACGCCGCACCGATGCCGCTCATGTCAAGGCGGCTGAAACCCCATTGAACAAGGACGGCGGATTCAAACTGGTCTTTCAGAACTCCTACCTGCGATGGATCGCTGCTCTCGTGCTGCTGCTCAATCTGGTCAACACGACTGGTGAGTTCCTCGTAGGCGATTTCGTTTCCGACCAGGCCGTTGCCCGCTTCGGGGCCGGCGATGAATTTGCCGCCCAGCGCGGCGCGTTCATCGGCCAGTTCTATGGCGACTACTTCTTTTGGGTGAACCTACTCGGCTTCCTCATCCAGACGTTCCTGGTCTCGCGAATCTTTCAATATGCCGGTGTGGGCGTGGCGCTTTTCGTGCTCCCTACCATCGCCCTTGGCGGCTACAGCATGCTGATCTTCTTCCCCGTGCTCGCCATAATTCGCGCCGCAAAGATCTTCGAGAACGCGACGGACTACTCGCTCAACAACACAGTCCGTCACGCGCTTTTCCTGAATACGTCGCGCGAAGCGAAATACAAGGCCAAGGCCGCCATCGATACCTTCTTTGTCCGCTTCGGCGACCTGATCCAGGCAGGTGTCGTCTTCATCGGAACCACTCTTGCCTGGACAACCAAGCACTTCGCCGTGGTGAACGCTGGGTTTGTGCTGGTGTGGCTGTTCGTCGCGTGGCAAATATACAAGGGCTATAAGCAGCAGGAGGCGGAGGCCGCGAAAAGCAATGCATAGAACTCTCCCTTTCGCCGCGGTGCTCGTGTTCACCGCCGGCATGACCGCTTCCCTTCCGCTCTCCGCCGCCGAACCCTTCACCGTCCCCCTCCGAACCGATCTCCCCGAAAGCGAGGAGAAGGGCATGTCCAAAGGTGGCGACCCCCTCGTCCGCAAAGTTACGCGACCGACGCTGATGGTATTTCCGGCGGATAAGCCGAACGGTACGGCGATGATCGTCGCTCCCGGCGGAGGCTGGGAAGTGCTCATGATGGGCTACGAAGGCACCGACGCGGCGCACTGGCTCAACAAGCATGGCGTCACAGCCATCGTGCTCAAGTATCGCGTCACGCTCGAAACACGCGAGGCGGGGCAAAAGACCTCCATCGAAGACGGACTCGCCGCCGTGAAATACGTCCGCGAACGAGCGCGCGAATGGAAGATCGACCCCAAGCGCATCGGCATCATGGGCTTCTCCGCCGGCGCCTACCTCGCCGCGGGCGTCGCGATGCAGTACACGGCCGAAAGCCGCCCCGACTTCGCCGTCCCTGTTTATGCCGTAACCCCCAAGCCTCACACGGTGAAGCCGGATGCGCCACCGCTTTTTCTCGCCTTCGCCTTCGACGACCAGCAACGCTTCCTGGACGACAACGTCCAGTTGCTCTCAGACTGGAAAAAGGCCGGCGGCTCCGCCGAGATGCATGTCTTCGAAAACGGCGGCCACGGCTTCGGCATGAAAACGCTCGGCAAGGCATCCGACGCCTGGACCGCGCACCTTCTCGAATGGATGAAGCGCCGCGGCTTGGTTCCTTCCCACTAGAAATGGCAAAGGCCGTCGATCACTGGTCCGAACTGGCGAGCACATACCAGGAGCGTGGCATCGCCCTCTTCCTCGGCGCGGGCGTCTCGGTTGGCCTGAACATCCCCAACTGGGATCGACTTCTCGATCAACTCATCGACGATCTCATACCCGCTTCCGAGAAGCTATCGCTCGCCTCGCTCATGTCGGCCGGCTTTTCCCTACCCGCGGTCGCCGCGTTACTGGAGCGCAAAGCGGGCGGGCCGGAGGCCTTCGCCAAACGGGTCCGCAAGGTTCTCTACGCCGAACCAACCCGCCGATTTGGAGTGTCGAAGCGGGGCATTCCAGCCGCCTCCGTTGAAGCGTTCCTGCAATTTGTCCGCAAAGGCAATGTTACACTCGCCGCCGCAGCCGCCCTGTGCGTTACGCCCAACGGGAAGTCCGCCATACGCAATCCGCGCGTTCACGCCGTCGTCAACTTTAACTTCGACGACCTCTTCTCCCTCTATACGCGCAAGACTTACCACGACCGAATCTTTCGCAACACCGAGCGCGCCTCGAAATCCGCATTGCCGATGTGGTACACCAGCTACTACTATCCGCACGGCCGCCTTGGCCTCTCACCGGAATCCAAGAGTGACGCGGAA
>DASRHX010000247.1:0-4189 GCA_035650295.1 Bryobacteraceae bacterium
TAGAGCTTCAGAAACTCGTCAGCCATCGCTCCGAACTTCTTGCGCGCCGCCGCCTGGAAATCGGCAAGGGTGACGAGCTGGCGCGGCGACCCTCCAGTGATCTCCGACTTGGGCGCGCCGGGGGCCCGGAGTTTGGGCCAGATGCCCTCGGGCGCGGCGCCACCCTCGTCGCGGTTGTTCCCGGCGATGTAGACGACCGGGTTCTGTGCTTTCGCTGCGAACGCCTGGCTGAAGGTGCGCGGCAAGACGTAGCCGTCGATAACAGGACGGAATAGCGGCGGGCGCGCAGTGCTCCCGGAATTCACGTCGACATCGTGAGCCGGGCCCTTGGGCAGCAGCGCCTGCCACGGCATGGCTCGCAGATCGGCTGGCGAGTGGGCGCCGAGCTTGGCGACGTAGGCCGCACCGTCTAGTTCAGCCTTCGCCTTCTCCCGCCAGGACGACGAGAGATAGCGCAGCTCCAGATCACGCGGCCAGCGCACCTGGCTCTCGGCTAGCGCTTGAGAGTACAGGCCCTTCGCCAACGGGGAGATTGACAGGAAATTGACCGTGCCGGCGCCCGCCGAATGGCCGAAGAACGTCACTTTGTCAGGGTCGCCGCCGAAGGCGGCGATATTGCGCTGTACCCACTTCAGCAGCGCGATGTCGTCCATCAATCCGTAGTTGCCGGATGCGTTGTGCCCTGATTCCTTGCTGAGTTCGGGCGTCGACAGGAAGCCGAGCGGCCCCAGGCGGTAGTTGAAGGTTACGAGAATGATGCCCTTCTTCGCGAGGCGCTCGCCATCGAGCTTGGGCAATGAACCGGATTCGCTGCCAAAGCCGCCGCCATGCACCCATACGAGTACCGGCCGCCGCTCCGTTGACGATACAACGCCCGTCCACACGTTCGCGAAAAGACAATCCTCCGACATCGGCTCGTTGCCGGGGTTGCGCGTTTGCGGGCAGATCGCGCCGAACTTGTCTGCCTTGCGGACACCCGTCCAGCGCAGCGGCGCCGCCGGTGGCCGCCAGCGTAGATTTCCGACCGGCGGCGCGGCATAGGGAAGACCCTTGAACGCCGTAATCGACGGGTCACGCGCCGGAACTCCCTGAACAAGACCCGATTCAATCTGTACAGGTTCGCTGATGGCCGCATTCGCGCCCTGCGGCGCAGCCGCTGCCAGTCCGATGAGCAGCAGTGCTGCTAGTGGTCGTTCAAAATTCATAGCGCACCCCCAGCGTGTAAAAGCGGCCGATCCAGTCATCGACCGTTGGCCAGCCGCCGAATCCTCCGGGAATACCGGTGCCCGGCTGCAGCGGCGGCGCCTGATCGAACAGGTTCGACACGTTCAGGAACACCTCACTGCCTTTCGCTGCACTGACCTCGCCGAAGCGACAGGCAAGGTTCAGATTCGTCGTATCGTGGGAAGGCACTCTGTAATTCCATCTCATAGCTCCCCCCTTCCCTTTTCTTGTTAGTAGCCGGCCCCCACGTGGAGGACCGCGATTCAAACTACGTCCAAGTATGTCCAGGCCGTAGACAACTCGAGCCAGGGCGGTGTTGTGACACGAAACGCGCAACAGCCATGTATAACTTTCTTCTTCCGTCCTATAACTTTTGACTGAGCCTGTCTGTGAATTGCGCTCCGGCAGGGCGGCAAGGACGTTCAGATCGTCCTTGCAGCTCCAGACGCCGCAGGCCAGGGCCTGACTTACGGCGGTCAGCCGCGTCGCGCTGGCGCGATGGTGCGCCGGATGGGTCAGTGAGCCAGCAGGGCTTCGCTCTCGTTTCGTCGTTGCGGAGTCAACATCGTGGCCAGGAACACCGAGATGATGACCGCAAAGCTGAAGGCGGCAAACCTGGGACGCAACGGCCGCTTCGGACTGGCGGAACTCGCACCCGGTGCTTGGCGTCAGATTCCCGCTGCCATGCCACCCGTGACGCGCAAAGTCTCACCGGTGATGAACTTCGCCCGCTGCGAGGTGAGGTACATCATTGCATCGACGATGTGCTCTTCCTTGCCATCGTCCTGGAGGAACTGCATTGCCTTGATCCGCGCCTTGGTGGCCGGCGGCAGTTCAGCTGCGATCGTGTCGGTCAACATGAGACCGGGCGAGATTGCGTTCACCCTGATCCCATTCGCCCCGAGTTCGCGAGCGAACGTGATGGTAAGGCCCGCGACCGCCAGCTTGCTGTCGCCGTAGACTGAACCGCCCAGATGCGCGGCCGACGAAGAGATGTTGATGATGCTCGCTCCAGCGCGTCCTTTCATATGCGGCGCCGCCGCCACCGTGCAGACGATGACTCCCATGACATTCACATCGAACAGCCGCCGTATCTTCGCAACGCCCAGCGTCAGGATAGGCTGGCCATAGTCGGCGCTGTGAAGGCCCGCGTTGTTGATGAGGATGTCGATCCCGCCGTTGATCGCAGCAGCATGCGCCATCACCTCGCTCATTCGTGCCTCGTTGGCGACATCGCCAGCAAGGCCGGTTGCCGCCCCGCCCTTCGCCCGAATATCGGCCGCCGCCGCTTCCGCCTGGGCTCCGTCGATGTCGACCAGTACCGCGTGAGCGCCTTCAGCCGCCAAAGCGTGCCCGAAGGCTTTCCCAAACCCGCGACCGCCGCCAGTGATGACCGCCGTAGTACCCGCCCGCGCTGCAATAGATTCGTCGTTCAAACTGCACCTTTCATGGACCTGACCTTCTCCCTTTGAGGAAAATCGATTTCGATCCAATTGGCGGCAGACATGATTCAGCCCTTCGCTGAATTGACCGCGCTTCCAGCCAGGACGAATTCGTTGATAGCGTCAGCTATCTCTTCGTCGCTCGCCAGCCCTGGCGGGAACAACCAGTCCCCGAACATGATGGAGCCGAGGACGGAGGCAAATGTCACCCGCACCAGCAACCTCGGGTCCACTTTCGCCTTGCCCTTGAGTCGCGCCGCCATCATCGCGGCGCCCCGATCGAAATAGGTGCCGAGACTATCGATCTCGCTGACTCCATGGGCGGCGTCGCGGTCGTAAGCTTGCGCGACGACCAGGGACGTCAGCGTCGCCGCATGGTCTCGAATGAAATGCTGCAATTCTCTCGTGTAGAGGTTGCTCAATTCCCTGCTCGGCGCCTCGCCACGGGCCGGATGATACTTCTCAGTGAACGCCAGGAAGTGCTGCTCGATCGGTTTGAAGATCGTTTCTTGAAAGACATTGGATTTGGAGCGGAAGTGCCGAAACAGTTGCGCCTCGGTTACGTCCGCCCTGCGTGCGATCGCCGCAGTTGTCGTTCCGGCAAAGCCGCTGCGCCTGAATTCCTCAGCGGCAGCCGTGACGATGCGATTCAAGACATCGTCGGTAGAGCGACGCTGGCGCCTCGGCGCTGGAGTGCGCCGCTTGCGTTTCGCCTTGGCCGGAGCGAGGGCTTTGAGAACTTTCTTCTTCTGCAACTGGATCTTCCTGCAACCACTATTGGCGGAACAGTTGGCGCAACAGCGACTACGACGCACCGCTGCAGGCGCCAATCATACCGGTTTCGAAGCAGTCTATTGCGAGTCGCCCCTTGTCTCTACAGCTTCGGCATAGGCGCCTTCTCATCGCTCTTCGCGCGCTTGCCCAACACTTCTCGTGCGCCGGCCCTGATGTACGCGTGGAGTTGACGGATCTGACCGTCGGTAAGCATTTCGAAGCGCGGCATGCCGCGTTCCATCAGCGGACCTTCCTTGAGGATCGTTTTGAACGCCTCGAGGTTCACCGCGATGGCCGATTCACGCAGGTCGGGGCCCGGTGTACCGGTCGACTGCAAGCCGACGCCGTGGCACGCGGCGCACTGAATGAAGAGTGCACGACCGGTTGCGACATCGGCGTCGTTCAACACCAGCTGAGGATCGTCGAGCGCCTTGACCGTAAAGTCGGGACCGGGCGTTGGCGGCAGCTGGGCTTTGCCGCCGAGCGCGAATGTCAGGAGCCGGCGCGGTTGCCTGCCGTATTTCCAACCGACGTCCATGAACTTGCCGTAGGCCGCAGTCGTACCGCCGTAGCCGACCAGAACGGACACATATTGCTTGCCGCCGGCGCTGAAGCTCATGGGCGCGGAAATGATTCCGAGTCCGGCGTTGAAACGCCACAGCTCCTTGCCGCCCCGAGCATCGTAGGCAGCGAACGCTCCGTCAGCCATGCCTTGGAACACGAGATCGCCGGCAGTCGCCAGCGTACCA
>DASRHX010000248.1:0-3036 GCA_035650295.1 Bryobacteraceae bacterium
CCCGTCCTCAATGCGTTCGCGCCGGGCCTGGGCAACAGCCGCGCGCGCGACGGCGCCGCATCCTACATCATCACCAACAGCGTGATTCACACCACCGACCTCGAGATCAACGCCACCGCCATGCGCATGCAATTCGGCGGCACCATCGATTTCAACAGAAACATCGATGGCCGCATGGAAGCCGAACTCCTCCGCAACATCCCCGCCATTGGCTTTCTCCTCAGCAAAATCCTGTGGCCCGTCACCAAAATCTTCGAATACAAAATCACCGGCCCACTCGAACAACCGAAAACCGAGCCCGTTTATATTATCCCCAAAGTCATCCTCTTCCCCTTCTCGCCCATCAAATCTATCAAAGACCTCTTCGGCATCGAGCCTTCTTCTCCTCAACAACCCCCGTAGTCTGGGTCAAGCCCGGGAAAAGATCCTGGGACGTCCGAGTTCCCACGCCCTGCAAGTAGGGTAATTGCTACCTGTTTTCTAAAAAGGTTTTCATATTTTAGAAGCCTACGATGCCGCGTGAGAAACGGTTGGCGAGTGAAGAATTCATCTTAAAACTGCGAATATCACTATGACAAAGAGCGCTCGGGGCGCAGGCGAAACAACAGATAACAAACTTTGCCGGACCGGGGTGCCGGGCCTGGACAACATTCTGCGGGGAGGCCTTCCGCGAAACCGGTTGTACCTGGTGGAGGGTGATCCGGGGGCCGGGAAAACGACGCTCGCCCTGCAATTCCTCCTGGAAGGAGCACGTCAGGGAGAGCGCGGGCTGTACGTGCCGCTCTCCGAGAACAAAGAGGAATTGCGCGGAGTGGCCGAGTCCCACGGGTGGGCGTTGGACTCGATCGACATCATTGAGCTCTCGGCTATCGAGCACCAGTTGCAAGCTGAGGGGGAGAATACCTTCTTTCATCCCTCCGAGGTGGAACTGAACCGGATCACGCAAATACTGCTGGCGGAAATCGACCGGTTGAAACCGGCACGTATCGTATTCGATTCTTTGTCGGAATTGCGGCTGATGTCCGAGACGGCGTTGCGCTATCGCCGACAGGTATTGCGATTGAAGCAATTCTTTACGGGCAAACAGTGCACGGTGCTGGTATTGGATGACCGATCGTCGCGCGAACTGCGGGACCTGCAGGTGCAGAGTCTGGCGCACGGCGTGATTTCGATGGAGCATTCCTCTCCGGATTACGGGGTCACGCGCCGGTACTTGAACATTGTGAAGATTCGCGGGCGCAAATACCGGGAAGGCTTTCATGATTTCGTCATTCAGAAGGGCGGGATCGTGATTTTCCCCCGGCCCGAAGTGTCGGCGGAGCCGCGAAGCGAGCGCGGCGATGCGTTCACGAGCGGCATTCCTTCGCTAGATGCGCTCCTGGGGGGCGGCCTGCACCGCGGGACGAGCAGCATATTCATGGGCCCGCCCGGGACGGGAAAATCCACACTGGCCATCAAGCATGCCGCATTGGCAGCGGCGCGCGGCGAACGCGTGAACGTGTACTTGTTCGACGAGACGCTCGGAACGTTGCTCGGGCGCGCGCAGGCGCTCGGGATGGATTTGCGGCCGTATCTGGACTCGGGGACGATTCGCATCGAGGTGGTCGATCCGGCGGAGATTTCGCCGGGCGAGCTGACGTTCCGCATCCGACAGGCGGTGGAGAATGAGGACGTTCGGATGGTAGTCATCGACAGCCTGAACGGCTACATGAATGCGATGCCCGAGGAGCGATATCTGAACCTGCAGTTGCACGAATTGCTCGCCTATCTCAATCACCGCGGCGTGCTGACGATCATGATACTTGCGCAACAAGGCCTCGTGAACGTGATGCAAAGTGACATTGAATTGACGTACTTGGCGGACACAGTCGTGCTGCTCCGCTTTTTTGAGGCGTATGGGGCGGTGAGGCAGGCGATTTCTGTCATTAAAAAACGCAGCGGCAACCATGAACGCACGCTGCGCGAATTCTCGATTAATGAAAAGGGGATCCATGTGGGAGAATCTTTGCGCAACTTCCGCGGCGTGTTGAATGGCGTGCCTGAGTATCTCGCCAACGGCGCCGGATCCGGGGCTCAGCCTTCCGGGGTTTCGAAGGCGCCTTCCGGCCATGATTAGAAGTCTCGAATCGACATCTACAGATTGGCGCGTGCTGGTGCTTGCGCCCACTGGCCAGGACGCGGCGCTCAGCGTTGAGTTTCTCGAAAGGGCGGGCATTCGGGCCGAAGCGTGCGGTGATGTAAGAGAGCTTACGCGACGGTTGCTCGAAGGCACCGGAGCGCTGTTGATGGCTGAGGAGGCGCTCGAGCCGACGAGCATCCGCGTGCTGAACGCCGCACTTGAGCAGCAGCCTTCCTGGTCGGACCTGCCGATTGCATTGATCACCGGGCAGCGCACCGACAGCGAGAAGCTGCCCAAGTATTGGAAGATCTTCGCGCCCGGCGCGAATCTGACGATTCTGGAACGACCGTTCCGGCCGGGGACGCTGGTCAGCACCATGGAAGTGGCGTTGCGCGCGCGCAGGCGGCAGTACCAGATTCGGGACCTGCTCAAGGAACGCACGCAGCATTTGGAAGAGCTGGAACGGCGCGTAGCGGAACGAACGGCCGACTTGATGGAGCTGAATGCGCATCTTGAATCGCTGGTCTACACGGTCGCGCATGATTTGCGGACGCCGCTACGGGGCATCCAGGGATATTCGAAACTGTTGCTGGACGATTGCGGTGCGATGCTCGACGAGCACGGCCGGCGGCACCTCGCGCGCATCCAAAGCTCCGCGGAACGGATGGACCATTTGGTGATCGACTTGATGGCGTATGGCAGAATCGCGAGAGCGGAACTCGAGCTGGCTTCGGTCCCGTTGGAGGAGGCATGGAATGGCGCCATCGTGCAATGCGAGCCCCTCATTGAAAGAAGGCGAGCGCTGGTCCAGAGCAGCCCGCCGTTCCCGCGGCTGCGGGCGCACATGCCAACGCTGACGCAAATACTCGCGAACCTTTTGAACAATGCCGTCACTTTTGTGCCACGGGATGTGCAGC
>DASRHX010000249.1:0-4091 GCA_035650295.1 Bryobacteraceae bacterium
CTCATGGCCCACAGAATACACCTCCGAAGATCGATGCAAAGTCAGTCGTACCGAAGCGAGTTCAGCGGGTCCACGCGCGCGGCGCGCATCGCCGGGGTTACGCAAGCCGCGAACGCCACGGCCATCAGAACGATGGCCACACCTCCGAAGGCTGCTGGATCGAACTGGCTGACATCGGTCAACACGCTTGCAATGATCTGAGAAGCTCCCATGCCGGCTAGAGTCCCCAGGAGCATTCCAGCCGCCGCCAACCGCAAGCCGGATCGCACCACCAGACCCAAAAGATTCGACCGGGGCGCACCCAATGCGAGACGAATTCCAAACTCCTTCGTGCGCTGCTCGACCAGATAGGAGATCACGCCGAAGATACCGATCGATGCCAGCAGGAGTGCCAAACCGCCTAAAACACTGGCCAGCGTTGCTAGCGCTCGAAACGGCGACAACTGATATTCGAGCGTGTCATTGATCGCGCGCACGGAAACCGCCGGGTGGCCGCTCAATTTGCCAGCCTCGCGATGGATAATCTCCTTCGCATCGCCTCCACCCTGCATCCGGACGAGCAGGTACGCATCAGCCGGCGCGGCAACACTAACCGGCACATAGATCATGTCGCCATCTCTCCTCCAAACGATGCCGGTCCGAACATCGGGAACCACGCCCGTAACTACGCGCTCCGGCAAATAGAGCCTGTCCACCGGTTTTGAGGCATCCGGAATCATCCCAAGCGTGATTCGTTTACCGATCGGGTCTTCGCCTGGCCACCAGCGGCGGGCAGTGGATTCGCTGACAACCACTACCGCGGACTTGGCGTTAGCTTCCGCCTGACTAAAGATCCGCCCTCGCAATACGCGCAACCGCAAGACCTCGAAATAACCGGGTGAGACAAACGCATAAGTTGCGCGGCTCAAAGTCGCGCCTTCCGTCACGCTTCGGCCGGGCAGCGACACCGGGATAGTGGGCATGCCACCGCTCAGAGGAACCGATCCCGCCTCGCCGATGGAAACGGTTCCGGATAACGCAGCAAGATGCTCGGATAGTGCCCGGCGAAGCTGTGCTGTCTGCCCTTTCTCGCTGCGGCTTGAGGAGCCCACCGCGACCGCATAGACATCTTTTGTCTGCAGCCCGGTATCCACAAGCTCAAGATTCTTGACGTTGCGCGTGATAAGCCCGGCACAGATCATCAGCGTCGCCGAGAAGGCAACCTGCGCGACGACGAGGCCATCGCGAATCCGGCCTTTGCGCACACAAGTCCCGGACGCGGACCCGCTCCCCTTTAGACCGCTGTTGACATCGCTCTTAACCGACTCAAGTGCTGGCAGGAGTCCGAAGAGAATTGCCGTCGCAAGTGACAGGAGCATGGTTAAACCGAAAGTGCGCCAGTCGGGACGTACATTGAAACCGATGGTTTGAGCCAGGCCATCAGGCAGGGGCAGCGAATTGAGGATGATCGGTGAAACAACATGGATCGCCATCAGAGAAAGTCCCATCGCAACGAGCCCGCCGATGGTGGCAAGCAGCACGCTCTCCGTGAGCAGTTGCCGCATCAGCCGGCCGCGGCTCGAACCCATTGCCAGCCGGATGGAGACTTCGCGTTGTCTTGTGACCATTCGCGAAAGCAGCAGGTTTGCGACATTGGCGCACGCAACCAGCAGGACCAGACCGATTGCGGCGAAGACGGGCAACACCAGAGGCCGGTAGTCTTCGAGATTGTAGAAAGTCGACCCATCAGTGACTCGAATGCTCACCACTTTTCGTTCTTTGCTTGGATACTGAGCGGCTAACCTGCGCTCGATCACGCGGAGGTCGGCCTGCGCTTGCTGGCGAGTGACGCCAGGCCGCAGCCGCCCCAGCAAGCCCAGACAGCGGGCGTCTCGATCGGAGCTCCAGGTGCGGGCGTGCCAACCTCCGACCAGCGCGTCCCGCATCGTGACAGGAGCCCAGAAATCCGGGATCTGTGGCTCCGTGCCCACGAAATCTGAGGCCATGATTCCTACGACCGTGAACGGCTGCCCGGAGAGGCGGATCGTCTTGCCGACGATCGATCGATCGGACTGCATCCGCCGTTCCCAAAAGGAATGGCTCAACACGATGACCGCATTGCCATTGGGCATGCGATCTTCTTCGGCGGTGAACGTCCGGCCAAGTTCGGTCCTCGCTCCGAGCACCTCGAAATAGTTGGCCGTTACGATCAGACCGAACGCAAAAATCCGGTCCCTATGGGTGAGCGGCTCCGTGCCGTCAGCAGGACCAGGCGGCGCATCGCCGAGCGCAACCGCGGTCTTGTTAAGCGCCGCCAGCCCGGACAGGGTTGTATTGCTTTGCAAGTAGTCGCGGTAATCGAGATAAGAGAAGAGTGCGCCGCCGGTTTCGGCCTTCCCCACATGCACTAAGGCTTCCGGTTCGGGCACCGGCAGCGGCTGCAGCGCGAATGTATTGACCAGGGAGAGTACCGCCGTATTGGCCCCCATGCCGAGCGCCAATGTGAGTATGACTACCGCGGCAAATCCGCGACTTCGGCGAAGGGTTCGGACCGCGTACTGCAGATCTCGCGAACAATCGTTCAGCCACATGATTCGCGTCCCCTCAAAAAACCTTTCCTTCGTCTTTGTCGTGTTGCCAAATGCGCGCAGGGCAGCCGCCCGGGCGGCGTCCGGCGCCAAGCCCTCCGATTCCAGCCGCTGCGCTTCTAGGTCGATGTGAGCCGCGATCTCCGCCGAAAAGTCCTCATCCGTGCGCCGGCGCCATCGCCAAAACATGACACTCTATCCTTCCGTTGGTTCCAGCCCCAGGACGCGTCCCATTGCCGCCGCCAGCCGGCCCCCCTTGTTTCGTTTCTGCGACAAGTTGTTTGCGTGTTGCCGGCCGAAAACCAATGTCCGCAGGATCAGCACGTCGAGCGCGCCCTGCAAAAGCGCCATCGGCTCACTTTCTGACTCTCGGGTAGACATTCGACATAAGCATATGCTTCCTTCATGTCGAATGTCAACCCAAGCAAGTCAGTTACAAGAAAGTCAGTCACGTGCGTCTAGACTCTTCAGCAAAACAGCATAAACGCTGCGCGACCGCTGCCGATACCCTACCCGCGACCGGCACCGTAGGAAGCGATCCCGCTCTTGATCAACTTACTCCAGCCCCTCGCGACGTAGGAGCGCTTCGAGATTCCTCGAACCATGCACAACGCGCACAATATCCACGCCGTCGAGGAGTGGAAGGTAGAGGATGAGAATTTTCTCAAAGCCAACCACGCGAAATACGCGCAGTGACTTGAGCTGCGGGTGCCGGAGCGGCGAGCGCCATCCCGTGTTGGGCTGAGTTGCAAGAAGTGCGAATGTGTCATGAGCCGCGACAAGGAAACGGTGACCGGCCTCGAGGCTACCCACCGTGGCGTAATAGAAGGCTTGATCGTCCAAATCGCGGTCCGCTCTTGGCCGGACCACGTAGCGGCTTTCGCTCACTTGGTGCCGGTCTTTTTCAGACGCTCATTCAAGCGCCGATGCTTTTCCTCCCAATAGCCGGACCCGACTTCAATCGGCGCTCCCGAGTTCAAACCTTCCAGGGCTAGATCCCTGAGTTCTTCCTCAGCGGCTTGGTCGGCAGTGACGAGACGCTCGACGTACGCCTCAACAGAAAGCCCTTCCGCTTCGGCCTTTTCGCGGAGTCGAGCTTCAAGCTTCGGGTCAATCGTGATGGTCATAGCAGCCTCTGCCTTCAGCGTACCAAGCATTCTATGGGAAAGCGGTCTCCTGATTGGCCGCACTTCGTCCCAAATCTCCCTGCTTGCCCTCTTGTCGATAGTCGAGGTATATTGTCGATGATCGAGGTGTCTGCGTGCCCAAACCATCCGACCTTCTCCAGGGAACCCTGGATCTGCTCATCCTGAAGACCATCGCCCGCCAGCCCCTCCATGGCTGGGGCATCGCCAAGAGAATCCAAGTCCTGTCAGGCGATGTCCTCGCCGTTGGCCAGGGTTCGTTGTACCCGGCGCTCCACCGGCTCGAACAGCAGGGCTGGATCAGCGCCGAGTGGAAAGATTCCGATCTGGGCCGCTCCGCGAAATTCTATGTCCTCACCCGGGAAGGCCGGAAACAATT
>DASRHX010000250.1:0-4598 GCA_035650295.1 Bryobacteraceae bacterium
CGTCGTAGATGCCGATGCCGTGGCCGAGGACACCGGTTTTGCGCCGTGCAGCTTCGGTGCGCCCCGCCTGGCCGAATACACTCACGTCGCCTTGGGAGGGACTCGACTGTCCGGCGAGAATTTTGAGAAGGGTAGTCTTGCCCGCGCCGTTGCGGCCGAGCATGGCCAGGCATTCGCCGCGTGCCACGCCGAGCGTTACGGCGCGCAGCGCGGGGAAGTCGCCAAAGTATTTCCAAACCGCTCGTACATCGAGAGCGGCCGCGCTCATGTCTTCGCCGCTCCCTTGCGATAGAGCAGAATAAAACCGATGACAAGCGCGGCGAGGGCAAGCGCCAGAATTTCTTTGAAGCGGAGGTAGAGCCTGGGCCGGATTTGCTGGAGTCCCGCGCCACCATCTTCTTCGGCCTGTTCGCCACCGGCCGCGCCGCCGGCACGCAGCGAACCGGCGCCCTCGACACCGATAGAGAACGCCTTGCCTGTCACTTCAAACACGCCCGCTTGTGTCTGAGGCTCGGTGCCCAATTGCTTGACGTCGCCTGTGAGCGTGACGCCCTTGGGAGCGACGACGCGCACCGGCCCGTCGTGCAGCACCTTGCCATCGAACTTGCCGGGGGAGGCAAGCGGCATTGAGTAGGTCAGATCGAATCGCGTCTCGCCTGGTTTGACCGGAAAGTCGACTGTATAGACGCCGGCCGCCTTTGTTTTTTCGAGAACGCGCTCGATGGGCATCGACGCGGGGCCCGTGACCATGACGCGCGCCTTGCCGCCCGCGGCGTCGGGCAGCGCCACGCGTAACGTTCCCCGGGAAGTATCGTAGTAGGCCGTGTTTCCGTCGTTCTGGAAGATGATGCTTTCATTCACGCCCAACTCGGAGCCGGTGGGCTCGAGCAGGATCATGTGCGTGGTCACTCTCGCCGCGGCGGCGTTGGTAGTGGAGTTGTAAACGGCGATCGAAACACCCGTCGTGGGCCGGCCCGGGGGGAGCATCATGTTGAACACCATGCCGTCATGAACGGCCTGTAGCAGGTGCGGACCCTGGACCTCCCGCGCGAATTTGAACGAGCCGTCCGGTGCAGCCTTAATCGTTTCCAGAGCGTTCGGTCCGTTTTGATCGAGCTTGAACAACGTAACCGTAGCGCCAGCCTCCGGTTTGCCAGTGGTGCCATTCACGACCGTGCCGTCGACGGCGGCGTGCAGCGCCATCGCGAGCAGGAGCGCTCCAACGGCGAGCTTCATGCCTTGCCTCCCTGCGACGCCTTCTCGATTTCGGAAAGGGTCTGCGCCAGCTCCTTCTGGAGGTCGAGCTTGGTGCGCTGGTAGTCCTCGTCGCTCAGCTTGCCGAGGCGGAACTCAAACTGCAGATCGCGCAGGTTCTCATAAATTCTCGCCTTGCGTTCCTCAAGATAGCGGATGGGAGATTCGGGCTCTGGCTCGGGAAGGTCGGAGGGCCGGATGAAGAGAATGAAGGCGATGGCGGCCAGAACGAGGGCAACAGCGGCGATGGTGAACGGCATTATTCGAGTTTGGCGAGGTCGCGATCGATGGAGTCGCGGTACTTTTCCAGGACGGCGGGATCGATCGCAGGGGCATCGGCGGCCGGCTTCCTCATGCGGGTGACCCATGCATAGATCGCGATGAGTCCCAGTAGAATGGCCACCACCGGCATCCACCACACCAGCCGGTTGAAGCCCGTATTCGGCGGCACGATGAGAGCTTGCACCCCGCGTTCCTTGACGAACGCGCCGACGATGGCATCGTCGCTCGTGCTCGCCTTCTGCATCTCCGCAATACGCTCGCGCGCGGGGTTCGAATAGTGGCAACCGATCATCGGACAGTCGCCCACGGAGTTGTTGCAGGCGCCGCACAGGCAGGCCAACTTCATGCCGACGCGGCGGACTTCGGGAGGAAGGAAATCGCTCGACACCTGCGCCACGCACAGGTAGCCGGTAATCAGCAGAAGTAGTACGCGTGGGACGCGCTTAATCACCCGATACCGCCTTGGGCTTGGCGGCCCCTTGGGCGACTCCCATGACTTTGGTTTTGGCGAACTCGTATTTGACCTTGGATGGAACAAGGCAAATCAGGGTGCCGAAGATGAGCCCGGCGAAGCCGACCCAAATCCAACCGACGAGCGGGAAAACATAGGCCTGGATGATGACCTTGCCGTTCTGCATGCCGGCAAAGTTCAAGTAGAGGTCCTCATGCAGGCGGCGGCGGATGGCGACGACCGAGGCCTGTTGTCCCTGGCCAGCTTTGTAGAAGCGCTGCTCGGGCGCGAGCGTGCCGATCAATTGCCCGCCCTGATTGATTTCGACCACGGCGTGTCCCCAATCGTAATTCGGGTTTTCGCCTTGCTTAATTTCAGCGACACGCATGTGATACCGTCCGAGATCGAACTCGTCGCCCGTCTTCAACTCGATGGTGCGCTCCTTATTGAAAGCGGCGCCGGTGAAGCCGATGAACATCATGACGATGGCGACGTGCACGATGTAGCCGCCGTAGCGGCGCGTGTTGCGGTGAGTGAGCTCCACCATCGCGCTTAGGAGGTTCTGCCCGGTCTTGGCGGAAATCGCGCGCGAGCCCTTGAAGAACTCCATGGCCACGGTGAGCAGCACAAACGCGCAGAGACCGAAGGCCATCAATGCATAGAAGTGGCGGATACCAAGAGCGAATAACGCGGCCGAAATCGCAAAGCCTCCGATGGACGGCCATAGGAAGGCCTTCTTCAAGCTTTCGAGCGAACTGCGACGCCAGGCGATGAGCGGGCCCACGCCGGTGAGCAGTAGGAGGAATAGTCCGATGGGAACGTTCACGCGATTGAAGAAGGGCGCGTCGACGCTGATCTTTTCGCCCGTCACCGCTTCGCTGATGACGGGGAACATCGTGCCCCAGAGGATGGAGAAGCACGACGCCAACAGAATGAGGTTATTGAACAGGAAACTCGATTCGCGCGAAAGGACGCTCTCCAACTGGGCTTCGCTCTTCAGGTAACCGAGGCGGTCGAGAATCAACCATGCGGTGGCGGCGATGTGGATCGAGAGAAAGGTTGCGAAATAGGGACCGATGGGAGATTGCGCGAAGGCATGCACGGAGCTGACTACGCCCGAGCGCGTGAGGAACGTGCCGAAGATACACAGGAAGAACGTGGAGCTGACGAGCACCATGTTCCACACCTTCATCATGCCCTTCTTCTCCTGCATCATTACGGAGTGCAGGAAGGCAGTGGCGGTGATCCAGGGCAGCAGCGAAGCGTTCTCGACGGGGTCCCAGCCCCAGTAGCCGCCCCAACCGAGGACCGCATAGGCCCACCCAGCGCCGAGCAGCACGCCGCAACTCTGGAAAAGCCAGGTGACCAACGTCCAGCGGCGCGTCGTTTGAATCCAGCCGTCGCCGGGCTGCTTCGTGACCAGCGAGCCCATGGCAAAGGCGAACGGTACGATGAAGCCGACGTAACCGAGGTAAAGCATCGGAGGATGGATGGCCATCGACCAGTACTGCAGAAGCGGGTTGAGGCCATTTCCGTCGGGGACGGCGCGAATTTCCTTACCCACCGCGAGCACTTCAAAGGGCGACAGCGGCACGACGATCAACATCAGGAAGAACGCCTGGGTGACCATCAGCGTCGCGGTCACCCACGGCATCATGTCGCGAAACTTCTTGCGGTTCTGCCAGACGACGACGGCCGAATAGGAGCCCAAAATCCAGGACCACAGGAGCAGCGAGCCTTCCTGCCCGCCCCACCACGCGGTGAACTTATAGATGGTGGGCATCGCCGTGTTCACGTGCGAGGCGACGTAGGCGAGGCGGAAGTCGCAGGTCAATAGCGCATAAACGAGCAACGCGGCGGCGATGGTCTGCAAACCCCATTGGGCGAGTACGGCGCGTTCGGCTGACTTCACCAGGAAGGGGCGGGCTTTCCACTTGCCGACCACCGACCCGAACACGGCATAAATCGAAAAGCAGAATGCCAGAATCAGCGAGAGCGCGCCGAGATTCTCCATATGTGTGGCTGCTCCTTTAGCGCGGGACTAGAGCGAGGATCTTGTGTCGCTGGCAGGCGGTGCGGTCTGTCCGGGAGTGCGATACTTCTGGCCGGGCTTGGCCTCGTACTTCGATGCGCACTTGGCATCCACTTTTGTGGCATGGAAGACGCCATCGCGGCCCATCTTGCCATGCGCGACGGCCTGAGCGCCGCCTTTGAAAGTATCGGGAAGCGGATCCATCGAGTCGTAGAGCACGGGCAAGGTGTAGTCGCCGTGCTTGAGAGTGAAACGGACCTCATGTCCGTTGCGCGCCACAGAACCTTCGGCGACGTCGCCGGCGACGCGAAGCTTTTTGACATAAACTTCGTCGCCCATCTTCTTCAATTCGCCGACTTCCTTATAGTAGGATTTCGTGTCGCTGATTCCTCCGACGGCTAGCCACGCCAGAGTGCCGATGATTACGGTGGTGAGCAAACCAAACTTGACGTACGGTTTCATTGCGCTCTCTTTCTCACCTTATTATATCCCCGGCGGGCGATGAAATTCTCGTTATATCGGAAGAACACTCGTTAAACCGTAGCGGGCGGATTGAAAAATTCGGCCTCGGCAGAGGAA
>DASRHX010000251.1:0-3192 GCA_035650295.1 Bryobacteraceae bacterium
CCATGTAGCTGATGGGCGACGGACAAACTGGGGTTCAGCCGGATTGCCTGCCCGATGCGCCATTCCGCGGCGTTCCAGTCCCAGTCGTACTGGAGGCTCACCCACCCGAGTGCCGCCTCGGCTTCCGCAAGACCTCCATCCAGCTGCAATGCTCTGAGTGCTGCTGCCTTTGCCTTTGGCATACCCTCATGCGGCGCCAATTGCCTGCCGCAAAGGAAGATATAAGAGAAGGCGAGACCGGAGTGAGCGGGTGCGAACTCTGGAGCCCTTTCGATCGCCTGCTGGTATAACGTAATGCTCTTTTGGATGGCCTCTCCGCTGAGCTGGCTTGCATAGTAACGCGCTTCCAGGTACGGTCGGAGGGCCTCCGGGTCGAGCCGACGTGTGGAAACCAACTGATCCGACTCCATCGGCGTCAGCGCGACGCGAATCTCTGTCGCAATTCGCTGCGCAACCTCGCTTTGCAGTCTCAGCACATCGCTGAGGTTGCGCTCGTATGTCTCAGCCCAGAGTTGGCGGTCGTGTGCGGCGTCAATCAGTTGGACCGTGATTCGGACCCTGTCTCCCGATTGGATCACGGACCCATCGACAACAGTATCGACATTCACCTCGCGAGCGATCTGCGTCACCTTCTTCGAGGCGTGCTTGTAGGTCATGGCCGAACTTCGAGACAGCACACGCAGCGAACTGATTTTCGACAGCGAGGTAATGAGGACTTCCGTTAGGCCGTCAGCGAAATACTCCTGCGATGGGTCGCCCGAGACGTTCTCAAAAGGAAGGACCGCAATGGATCGGTACTTGCCAGAAGACCCCTCTGTTTCCGATCTTCGAGCGCCTTGGAGGATCAGCCACGCGCCGGCGGCCGTCGCGCCGAGGCCTGAAGCGGCGTAAGCGATTACGTTTCTGCGACTCGGCGGACCAGCTGTTCGTTTGGCGAACGTGGGGATATAGCCGCCCTTGGGCAGCTCAATCAGGAGCGCATCGGTAACACCCTCGCCGCGATAATACTCTTCTAACTTCTGGCGCAGCCTTCGGGCTTGCACGCGAACAATGGGATCGGCATCCGGGTCAAATGAGTTTCCGCGTCCAAGCGCTTCGACACCAACCGTGACTTCCTTTAGGCCCGCAGAACGGCCAGCGACGGTTTCCTCCACGAGGTAGCGCAACAACCGTCCGAGGCTTTCAGCCCTCGAAAATGTGCGAGATGCCAGAACCTTCTCGAGTTCGGCAACAATGATCTCGGCAGGTGGGTCGGACGCGCCCTTGCTACGTTCGCCGGGCATTTGGGTAAGTCTATCACCGCCTTACTCAGACCCGTTACCCCTTCGGTTACCCTCCGGTAACGGATCGATCCTTGCACAATGGACCCCCTCGACTCAGACTCGTCAACAAATGAACAAGAAGTTCGTGGGGCTACTCATCGTGACTGCGTGTCTGGCGGCGCAGGGCCCCATTCCGAAAACGTGGGATGACGCCGCCGTCGCTTCTGTCGCGTTGCCGCTGGCGGTCGCGGATGCTAGCCCGGTTCAGGTTTCATCGAAATACTACTATGGCATCCCGGTGCGCCCTATCTACAAGAGCTATCCGGTCTACCATCCCGCCAAGGAGCCTCCGGGGTATATCGATCATCTCAAGCAGCAGGAGCCGGTGATCGTCTTCGACGCGTCAACGCTAAAATCTCCCCAAGACTGGATCAAGGCGGGAGAACTGGTGTTCGATGCGCCCAACGGGTATGGCTCTATAGCCGGACCCCGCAGCGACTTGTACCTGCGAGATCCGGCTTGGCATCAATACGTCGGTGCCCCCATGGCCCGGGAGGGAATCGTACCCTTCTATCGCTATGTAATTACAAAAAAAGGAACGATAGAGATTGGAGTATTCTCCTGCGCGATGTGCCACACGCGGGTGATGCCAGACGGATCCATTGTCAAGGGTGCGCAGGGTAACTTTCCCTTTGACCGCGCCCTGACGCGGGACATCTCGACGCAGAGTTTTCCTCTGCGTCTAACTCGTCCATTCCTGGTTCCCCGTTTCGAGCGGATGTTCTTCGCCGCTCCCTGGCTGGGTCCGAACAGCTATCCCCCGGCAAACATCTCCTGGCAGGAGATCACCGCACGGCACGCGGCAATACCGCCCGGTGTGATGGCGCGGCATGGTACGAGCCCGCTGGCCCCGGCGAAAGTGCCGGATCTGATTGGCATTCAGGAAAGGCGTTTCCTGGATGCCACCGGCCTGATCCGCCATCGCGACATCGGGGACCTGATGCGGTATATCGCAATGAACCAGGATATGGATGATTTGGCCCGGCACCGCGATTTCGTTCCGCGCGAGTCTGTGCCCGTCATCCTTGGAAAGGCGCCGGAGGACCCGGCCAAATTGGCCTCGGGACGTCACAGCGATGAGCAACTGTACGCCCTCGCCTTGTACCTCTACAACCTAAAGCCGCCGCCTAACCCAAACCCGTTCGATGCCGGGGCCGCCCGAGGGAAGAAGGTCTTCGAACGCGAAGGTTGCGGCGGATGCCATACACCGCCCGCGTATACCAACAACATGCTGACCCTTGCCTCCGGGTTTAACCCGCCAGCGGATCACGCCGGCAAGTACCAGATCCTGAAAATTTCCGTCGGCACGAATCCAGATCTAGCGCTGAAAACGCGTCGTGGCACGGGTTATTACAAGGTGCCCCCGCTCCGAGGCCTTTGGTATCGAGGGCCTCTGGAGCACAGCGGCTCAGTGGCGACGCTCGAAGACTGGTTCGATCCCGCCCGTTTGAGAGACGACTACGTCCCAACTGGATTTAAAGGCTACGGAGTGAAGACGCGCGCCGTGAAAGGCCATGAGTTTGGCTTGAAGCTCTCCGGCGACGATAAGAGGGCACTGATTGCGTTTCTCAGGACGCTATGACTGGACTTGCTTCCATTACCGCGCCCGCATCTCACCCAACAGCCGCCGCGCCGTCTCCAGGTCCGGCTGAAATCGCAGCGCACGCTCCAATGTAGTTATCGCTGACTCTTTCCGCCCCGCCCGGTACTGCGCCACCGCAAGATTCAACGCCACCGACGTCATGCCCGGATTCTTCGCCGCGATCTTCTCCCACAGCGCCACAGCTTCCGCCGTCCGGCCGCTCTGCGCCCAATACACGGCCACATTTGTTCCCGCCGCCACGTGCCCCGGCTCCATTTTCAACACGCG
>DASRHX010000252.1:0-4202 GCA_035650295.1 Bryobacteraceae bacterium
GGAACCAGTGGTAAGGGCCGAGGGCGAGGTGGCGAGCCGGTGCCTGAATCCGAATTGTCCGGCGCGGCTGAAGGAGAGCCTGCGCTACTTTGCCTCGCGAAGCGTGATGGATATCGACGGTATGGGTGAGGCACTCATCGACCAGCTTGCGACGCGCGGGATGGTGAAGGGGATCGCCGATATTTATAAACTTACGCAGGACCAACTGGCGGGGTTGGAGCGCATGGGTGAGAAGTCGGCCGCGCGCATCATGAAAGGTATCGAGGCCTCGAAACAAAAGCCGATGGCGCGGTTACTGAACGGGTTAGGAATTCCATTCGTTGGGGAGCGCACGGCGGCGTTGCTAGGCGATACCTTTGGGTCGATAGACGCGATCGCCGATGCTTCCAAAGAGCAGTTACAGAAGGCTCCGGAAGTGGGCGCGAAAGTGGCGCAAGCTATTCGCGGGTTCTTTGACAACGCGCACAACCGCGAATTGCTGGAGCGATTGCGTGAGGCGGGGCTTACCTTTACACAGGAAAAGTTGCGCAAGGAAGGGGGTCCGCTGAACGGGCTCACGTTCGTGATTACGGGCACGCTTCCCTCGATGAGCCGCGATGAAGCGAAGGCGATGATTGAGGATGCCGGAGGCAAGGCGACCGATTCCGTGTCCAAAAAGACGAACTACCTCGTGGCCGGAGAGTCAGCCGGGTCGAAATTGGAGAAAGCGAAAAAGCTGGGTGTGAAGGTGGTCGACGAAGCAGAATTGCGGCGACTGGTGAATGCTGGGGCGGGTGCATGAAGAAGTTCGCGCTGCTGCTGCAGTCCTGGGGGCCCGCGGGCGCGTTTCTGCTGGCAATTTTGGATTCGGCGGGTATGCCATTGCCGGGCGGAGTTGTGGCGCTAATTGTCGCCATCTCGGCGACCGATCCCGCAGCGGGGTGGGTAACAGCGGGAGTGGCCGTGATGGGATCCGCGATTGGCAGCCTGGTGCTTTTTCACATTGCCCGGAAGGGAGGGGAAGTCTACCTGGAGCGGCACACGATGTCCGTGCGCACACGCAAATTTCGCATGTGGTTCCAGCACTACGGACTGGTGACCGTGTTCGTGCCGGCACTGATCCCATTTCCGATGCCGCTCAAAGTATTCGTGCTCTCGGCCGGAGCGACTGGGGTTAGCACACTACAATTTCTGGGAGTCATACTGGCCGCCAGGATTCCCAACTACTTCGCAATGGCGTGGCTGGGGATGCATCTTGGCCATGACGCGCTGCCGTGGCTGAGGGCGCACACGCTGCAGTTCAGCCTCGTGGGGGTGGCGTTGATCGTGGTATTGGTATTACTGCTCGCGCGTATGGATCGATCCAGTACAATGTCAGCGTGAATCCCCTCAGCAGACGGTCTTTTTTGGCGTCGGCGATCGCGGCGCCCGCTCTACTTTCGGAAACGCAGAAGCCCACCGACGTACGGATTGAAAACCTGCAATTCGGCTATGAGGACTACCTGTATCGCACGCCAATCAAGTTTGGCGGCAATGTGGTGGACCGCGTCACGCTGGTCAACGTGAATGTCACTCTGCGCAGCCGTGCCGGAAAGGTTGCCAAGGGGTTTGGCTCCATGCCGATGGGCAACGTGTGGGGCTTCCCCTCGAAGGTACACACTTATAACGAAACGCTGGACGCCATGAAGGCGTTGACGGCGAAGTTGAATTCGATTATCGGCGGGTACAAGGAATACGGACATCCGCTCGACGTCGCGCACGCGCTGACGCCGTCCTACCTGAAGGCGGCCGATGAAGTGACGCGCGAACGGAAGTTGAAGGAGCCCTTCCCCAAGCTGTGCACGCTGGTGACAGCGAGTCCATTCGACGCGGCGCTGCACGATGGGTATGGAAAGATGCTGGGCCGCAGCGCATATCAGACGCTCTCCTCCGAATTCGTTTCGCACGATCTGTCGCACTATCTCGCGCCGGCCTTTAAGGGCGAGTATTTGGATCGCTACGTCTCGGCGAAGCCCAAGCCGAGTATGCCGTTGTACCACCTGGTAGGCGCGGTCGATCCGCTCACCGCCGCCGATATCAAGCAGCGCATCAACGATGGGATGCCGGAGACGCTGCCGGAATGGATTCAATACTCCGGACTCGATCACCTGAAGATCAAACTCAACGGCGAAGATCTGAAATGGGATGTCGAACGCGTGCTGTCGGTCGAGCGCATTACGGCGGAAACACAGAAAAAGCGCGGAGTGGCGAAGTGGGTTTATTCGCTCGACTTCAACGAGAAGGCGCCGAATGTCGACTACCTGATCGCGTGTCTGCGGAAGATTCGTGAGGGTTCGGCTGTAGCGTACGACCGTGTTCAATATGTCGAGCAGCCCACCAAGAGAGACCTGAAAGCCGACCGCGCCAACGTGATGCACGAAGCGGCAAAGCTGAAGCCAGTGGTAATTGACGAATCGCTGACTTCGCTCGATATGCTGGAATTGTCCCGAGAGATGGGTTACTCCGGAGCTGCGCTGAAGGCTTGCAAGGGACAGGGAGAGGCTCTGCTGATGGGCGCGGCGGTACAGAAGCACAAGCTGTTCTTGTGCGTGCAGGATCTGACCTGCCCCGGCGCGTCGTTAATTCACTCGGCCGGACTTGCCGCTCATGTCCCTACCGTGGCGGCCATTGAATGCAACTCACGGCAGTACGTGCCGGTTGCGAATAAAGGTTGGGCAGATCGGTTTCCTGGTGTATTCGATGTCCGAAATGGACGGGTGAATACGGGGCTGTTGGATAAGCCAGGGTTGAGCGCGGTTGCATGAGCGGCGGCACGAAGAAGCGCTGCTTTTGGGTGGCGCTCGACAAACCGCACTACGTCACCTATCACGATGAAGAATGGGGTGTACCGGTGCATGACGACCGGAGGCACTTCGAGATGCTGCTGCTCGAAGGTGCGCAGGCCGGTCTCAATTGGGAGACGATCCTGCGCAAGCGGGAGAACTACCGCAAGGCGTTCGCGGACTTCGATCCGCAAAAAGTGGCGAGATTCACCGAGGACCGTCTGGAGAAACTTCTGCTCGATCCGGGCATCGTCCGGAACCGATTGAAGGTCTTCGGCGCGGTCAAGAATGCCAAGGCGTTTCTGGCCGTACAGAAGGAGTTCGGATCATTCGACGCCTACGTGTGGCCGTTCGTGGGTGGCAAGCCAATAGACGGGCGGCGTAAGGGCAGCCAAGACGTGCCCGCGCGAACGGCCGAGAGCGATGCGCTATCGAAAGACCTCACCAAACGTGGGTTCACATTCGTGGGGAGCACGATTTTATACGCCTACATGCAGGCCATCGGTATGGTGAACGATCACACCATGGACTGCTTCCGCTACCGGATTCGTTAGTAGACGATCTGGCCGTCGCGCATGTTCACGATTCGATGCCCATATGCGGCGGCCTCGGGGTTGTGCGTGATCATGAGGATCGTCTGGCCCAGCCGCTCGTTCAGCCCGCGGAGCAGGTTCAGCACTGTATCGGAATTCTTTGTATCAAGGTTGCCAGTTGGTTCGTCGGCGAGGAGGATCGAAGGGTGATTGACAATGGCACGGGCGATGGCGACTCGCTGCTGTTCGCCGCCGGACATGGCGCGCGGCTTATGATCGAGGCGGCCCGAAATTCCCAAGAGATCGACAATTTCGATGAACCACTCGTCGTGTTCAAGGGGCTTGCCGGCGATGTGGCGGGCAATGGCGATGTTGTCGCGCGCGGAGAGAGTCGGCAGGAGATTGTATTTCTGGAATACGAACCCAACCTTCGTCTTGCGCATGTTCGTACGGCCGGCATCGGTCATTTTCGCCAGATCCTCTCCGCTAATAGACACGGTTCCGCTGGTCGGGGGCGTAAGACCGCCGAGGATATGAAAGAGCGTGGACTTGCCTGAGCCGGACGGTCCGACGACGGAGAGAAATTCGCCGGCGCTCACTTCCAAATCGACTCCGCGGAGAGCTTCCACGCTCACTTCGCCGACTCGATAGACCTTGCTCAGATTGTTGATGGAGATGATGCCGCCGTTCCTACTCATACGACAGCGCCTCCAGCGCATCCTGGCGGATGGCCTTCCAGCCGGGATACATCGCGCCGAGGACCGCTCCGCCAATGGCGATCGCAGCGGCGATGGGCCACCAGTCAGGCGTGATCATTTGGGTGAGGGTTGATCCCCCAAACTTGTAAATCAACCAGCGCGTGGCGAAA
>DASRHX010000253.1:0-3499 GCA_035650295.1 Bryobacteraceae bacterium
CTCAGGGCGATCGGCTCAGTAATTAGCGATGACCATCATTCACTGTTCGTGCTGAGCTTAGTCGAAGCATGAACCGTCTGAGGGCTTTTTCAACCGCCGGTTATGGATCGTCACCGTCGGAGCTCCCACCGGATACCAGGTGACTGACATCGCCCCAGGTTCGAAGCATCCAGTTCCCTGCCTCGTACGCAAAGACATTAAGACTAGCGTTCATGAATTCGAAGCGCCGCGGTGCTTCAAATGGGATTGAAAGAGCGTGCCTAAAGAAACCGCTCAACACACCGCCGTGAGTCACCACGACAATCGTCTCGCCGCGATGCTTCTCGGCAATCTCGATTAGATAATCGACGTTCCGCGCCACCTGCTGCTGCACACTTTCGCCACCAGGGATAACATAGCTTGGCCCGACAGTTCGGTGCAGCCGATATTCTTCCGGATATTTTTCCCTGAGCTCATCGCCGTTGAGCCCTTGAAAGATGCCGAGATGCCTCTCGCGTAATCGTGGGTCCATGACGATTTTGTGGCCGGTTGCTTCGGCGATCATCTTGGCCGTCTGAACAGCTCGACCGAGATCGCTGCTGTACAGGGCGGTAAAAGTTTCCCGCATCAGTCTTTCACCCAATGCCTTTGCCTGAGCAATTCCCTTTTCCGTCAGCCGACTGTCCAGATGCCCTTGCCTTATAAGCTTTAGATTCCACTGTGTCTGGCCGTGACGAACGATGATGAGTTGAGTTCGGTTCATGAAGAGATCATCCTCGCGGTTTGGCTAGTCTCACGCCAAGAGCTAGTTTTGTCAACGACTTTATCAAGGCGTACCGACCGACGTTTCAATTCCCGCGAGAACTTTTCACTTGTCCTCAAAGGAGCTCTTTGCTATCCAATGCAGTGAGACGAACGTTTGGCGCAGCCATGGCCAAATCTGTTACAAGCTCCTCACCCCTCCAGGTAATCGGACACCCCGTCACCCGCATCGATGCCCGAGTGAAAGTCACCGGCGAAGCGCAATTCTCCGCTGACCGGATGCCAGCGGGTGGCCTGTTGTTTGGCAAGACGCTTCGGAGCGTGCACCCGCATGCTGAGATCGTCCGTATCGATACCGCCAAAGCGGATGGTCTGCCGGGCGTACGCGCCGTCGTCACGTTTCGCGACGCGCCGGAAAATCCGTTCGAAGACGGCGATGACTCAGTAACGGAGGAACCGCTAGCGCCGGTTTACGTGCTCAATCGGATCGTCCGCCATGTCGGCGACGAAGTGGCTGCTGTCGCGGCCGACTCCGAAGAGATCGCCGAAGAGGCGTTGCGGCTCATTGAAATTGAGTATCGCACCCTCCCGTTCGTGCTCGATGCCGAGGCCGCATTGGCCCCGGACGCGCCGCCCATTCGCGGCGGCTCGAATCTCGCTGGCAGAGAGCCGATTCTTTTGATACGCGGCGATGTCGATCGTGGCATGTCGGAAGCGGATCTCATCGTTGAAGAGATCTACCGTACACAGTCCACCAGCCCGCTCCCATTGGAGCCACGTTACAGTCTCGCCTGGTGGGAGGGAGATCAACTCATCGTGTGGAAAGCGAGTCGGAATGTCTACGGCGATCGTGACAAACTCGCTAAAGTCTTTGGACTGCCCCACGACCAGGTACGGGTGATCGGCCCTTACCTGGGCGGCGGCTTCGGCAGCAAAGACGAGACACGGTTGGGAGCGATCACCGCGTTGCTTGCTCGCAAGGCGGGCAAGCCCGTGCGCATGGGATATACGCAGGAGGAAGAACTGGGTTGCGGAAAATGGCGCCACGCAACCACGACTCGTATCCGCATGGGACTCAAGCGCGACGCTACCATCACCGCCATCGATGCCACGAGCGCACTGAACACCGGTCCTTACGCTCCCGGCTTCGGCGTCGCGTCGCGTTTAGGCCACGGCCTTACTTACCTCTACTCCTGTCCCAATGCGCGCTTCGTTGGCAAGGTTGCGTTCACCAACAGTCCCGTCGCCGGCTCTTACCGAGGCCTTGGCGCGCCCCAGGCGCATTTCGCGCTGGAGTCCCTCGCAGATGAGGTCGCGGAAAAGCTTCACCTGGACCCGTTGGAGTTTCGACGGCGCAATCACGTTCGGCCGGAAGGGCAGCCGGGCGAGCGCACGACCTCGCTCGAAAGTTTCGTGCCCGCACAACCCATCGAAGGAGGAATTCCTTTCTCCAGCAATTTCTTGGCGGTATGCCTCGACGAAGGCGCGAAGCGGATCGGTTGGAAGCCTCGTCCTGACGGACCTCGGCGGCTCAAGGTCAACGACAAATTTCGCGGTATGGGAGTCGCCTGTTGCATCTACAAGACCGGCCAGTCCCAATCGTCTGCGATTGTGAAGATAAGAGATAATGGCAGCGCTGAGCTTCTGATGAGCATCGCTGAGATCGGCCAAGGAGCATGGACCATTCTTACCCAGATTGTCGCCGAGACTTTAGGAATAGCTTTTGGAAAAGTTCAGGCCACCTTTGCTGATACCGCCACCACTCCATTCGCGCATAGCACTTCGGGCAGCACCACAACGTTCACATCGGGGCTCGCAGCGCTCCAGGCGGCGGAAGATGCCAAACGCGGCGTTCTTGAAACCGCGGCGCGACTGCTCGAAGTCAAACCCAACGAGCTCAAGCTGGCTGACGGTTTTGTGTCGGTTATGGATGCGCCTGAGATCCGAATTCCACTTGGCCATGTGATCCGCCGTAACCAGGATCAAGTCGTGATCGGTAAGGCTAGCCTTCGCTCCGGCAGCAAGACACACATTATCAATTCCTTTGCTGCCCACTTTGCCGAGGTGGAAATCGATCCCGACACCGGTTCCGTCCGCGTCTTGCGCTATATCGCAGTGCACGACTCGGGGCGCATCATTCACCCCGAAGCGGCGCGGGGACAGATCATTGGCGGCGTCGTCCAAGGGCTCGGCTACGCGCTCATGGAAGAAATCCCTATAGACCCGGAAAGCGGCGCCCCGCTAACGTTGAACCTCGATTCCTTCAAAATTCCCAACCTAATGGATATCCCGCCCATCGAGCCCGTCTTGATCGAACACCCAGACCCGGTCGGTCCCTACGGCGCCAAGGCTCTAGGCGAACCGCCGCTTGTGCCTGTAGCCGCGGCCGTCGCCAACGCCGTGTACGACGCAACCGGCGTCCGCATCCGCGAACTCCCCATCACAGCGGAAAAAGTTCTCCGCGGTTTTCAGCAGCGAACTCGCTGAGTGTGAATCAGAAACTTTAAGGCCTGGACCCATGCGCGATTTTCCAGACGAGAAATACTTGAGTGTTGGACTGACCGCCCGCAATGACGCCGCCTAAACGGTTCAACTCGTAGCAAGAGGTGGCCAGAGGAAAAGCTTATGGCAAAGAAACTGGCAATTGCACTTGCCGTATTTATGCTCGCCATAGTTGTGTGGGGGCTCTTTCTTGGCAATGAGTTGGCTCCCTCATCCTAGTCTTCTCCCGCAAATGGAGAAGGAACAATTCGAAAGA
>DASRHX010000254.1:0-3537 GCA_035650295.1 Bryobacteraceae bacterium
CCTCGAGCCGATGATCACTTTCGGGACAAACCCTGGAATGGGCATCCCGGTTTCGGGCATCGTGCCCGACCCCGCGGCGATCTCCGATCCGCTGGAGCGCGACTCATTGACCAAGGCTCTGAAATACATGGACCTTCAGCCCGGCAAGCCGCTCGCCGGACAACCGATCAACGTCGTGTTTGTGGGAAGCTGCACAAACTCGCGCATGAGCGATCTTCGCGCCGCTGCCAGCGTCATGAAGGGCCGCAAGGTCAATCCCAAGGTGCGCATGATGGTCGTCCCCGGTTCGATGGAGATCAAGCGTCAAGCCGAAGCCGAGGGACTGGACAAAGTTTTCCGCGAAGCCGGAGCCGATTGGCGTGAGGCCGGCTGCTCGATGTGTATCGCGATGAACGGCGATCAACTTCAACCCGGCGAGTACAGCGTCTCCACGTCGAACCGCAACTTCGAAGGACGCCAGGGCAAAGGCGGCCGAACGTTCCTCGCCAGCCCGCTCACCGCTGCCGCCAGCGCCATTACCGGCGTAGTTACCGATATCCGCACACTGCAAAACTAACGACAGGAAGCAGACACCATGGCCAAGTTCACCACTCTCACCAGCCGCATGATGCCGATGCCCATCGACAACATCGACACCGACCAGATTATCCCGGCGCGCTTCCTGAAGACGATCTCCAAGGAAGGTCTCGACAAGCAGCTCTTCAACGACTGGCGCTACGATGCCAGCGGCAATCCTAAGCCGGATTTCATCCTGAACGCTCCGCTTTGGCAGGGCGTGCAGATTCTGCTGGCGGGCGATAATTTCGGTTGCGGCAGCTCGCGCGAACATGCTCCCTGGGCCCTTACGCAATGGGGCTTCCGGGCGGTGATCTCAACCTCGTTCGCCGATATTTTCAAGAGCAACGCCCTGAAGAACGGCCTCGTCCCGATCGTTGTTTCGCGCGATCTGCATGCAAAGCTGTTCGACATGGTAGCGAAGGACCCGCAGGCGCAAGTGAGCGTCGATCTCGCTTCGCAAACTCTGTCGCTTCCGGACGGTACGAAGGTTGAGTTTCCAGTCGATGCCTTCTCTAAACACTGCCTTCTCGAAGGCGTCGACGAGCTTGGCTACATCTTGCAGCAAACGCCCGCCATCGAAGCCTATGAGGCTACGAAGGAAGTGGAACTGAACACGCTGCAGCCGGTTTAGCGCCGCAGCCTTGCCAGTGGCAAAATCGCCAGGGAAAAAGCACGGTGCCCAGAAGGTGAAACGGTAAGAACACCTCATCTCAATCAGTCCAGCGGGGGCTCAGTGTTAAAATGAGGTCACCACCTCTTTTCCCCATGGGCACACTGGACTTACGCCGTCAAGAGCTTCTCGACGCACTCGCCTCCCGCATCCTCGTTCTCGACGGTGCGATGGGGACCATGCTGCAGGACGCCAAGCCCACGGCGGCGGACTTCGGCGGACACCAGTATGAGGGCTGCAACGAGAACCTCGTCCTGACGAGGCCCGACCTGATCACGGAAATCCACCGCAAATACTTCCGCGCGGGCGCCGACATCGTCGAAACGGACTCGTTCCAATCGGCTTCCGTCGTGCTCGCCGAGTACGGGCTTGAGGCCAAGTCTTACGAGATTTCGCGCGAAGCCGCGCGCCTGGCGCGAGTGGCGGCCGACGAGTGTTCGACAACGTCCAAGCCGCGATTCGTCGCCGGTTCGATGGGCCCCACGACGAAATCGATTACCGTAGCGGGCGGCATCACCTTCACCGAGCTTGTCGACACGTTCTATGTCCAGTCGAAGGGACTCGTGGACGGTGGGGCCGATGTTCTGCTCGTGGAGACCTCGCTCGACACACGCAACATCAAGGCTGCCCTGGTTGCTATCGACCGGCTTTCAGCCGAGCGTGGAGAGCAGATTCCGATCATTGTTTCGGGCACGATTGAAACGATGGGTACGATGCTAGCCGGACAAACTGCCGACGCGCTCTACACTTCGGTTGCGCACGCACCGCTGCTGGCGATCGGGTTGAACTGCGCCACCGGTCCTGAGTTCATGACCGATCACATCCGGACGCTGCATGAGATGTCCTCGACGCGCATCTCCTGCTATCCGAACGCGGGTTTGCCCAACGAGGAAGGGCTCTATCTCGAAACGCCCACCTCGCTCGCCGCGCAGTTGGAGCGCTTCGTCGATCACGGTTGGCTGAACCTCATCGGCGGATGCTGCGGCACGACGCCCGCACACATTCAGGCGATTGCGCAGATGGTGGAAGGGAAGGCGCCGCGCCCCGCGCACAAGCCAGCGCCGCGCAGCTACTACTCCGGTATCGAGGTTGTTGAAGCCGACGACTCCAACCGTCCCCTCATCGTCGGGGAACGCACTAACGTCATCGGCTCGCGCGCCTTCAAAAAACTGATCAACGAAGAGAAGTGGGAAGAGGCCACCGATATTGCCAAGCGCCAGGTGCGCAACGGCGCTCACATCATCGACGTCTGCCTGCAGCAGTCCGAGCGCGACGAGATGAACGACATCGAGCCGTTCTACGAAAAGCTCATCCGCAAGATCAAGGCGCCGATCATGATCGACACGACCGATCCCAAGGCGATCGAGCGCGCGCTTACGTACTGCCAGGGCAAGTCGATCATCAACTCGATCAATCTCGAAGACGGCGAAGAGAAGTTCGAAAACATCTGCCCGGTTGCACGCCGCTACGGTGCGGCGCTTGTCGTCGGTACCATCGACGAAGATCCGGTACAGGCGCAGGCATTCAAGCGCGAGCGCAAGCTCGAAATTGCGCGCCGCAGCTTCGACCTACTCACCACCAAGTACGGCATCGCCGCCGAAGACATCATCTTCGATCCGCTCGTGTTCCCCTGCGCCACAGGGGACGAAAACTACATCGGCGGCGCGGTGGAAACGATCGAGGGCGTCCGCCTTATCAAGGAAAACATTCCGGATGTGAAGACCGTGCTCGGCGTCTCCAACATCAGCTTCGGTCTTCCCGCCGCAGCCCGCGAAGTCGTCAATAGCGTTTTCCTTTATTACTGCACCAAGGCCGGGCTCGACCTGGCCATCGTCAACGCCGAGAAGCTCGAGCGCTTTGCCTCGATCGATCCGGCGGAGCGCACCCTTGCCGAGAACCTCCTCTTCAACCGCCCCGTGAACGGCGAGCCGGAAGACTGGCGCGAGCAGACGAAGGAACAGAAGGCGTCGATCAACCAGCACCATATTGCGGCCATTGCCGAGCATTTCCGCACCGCCACGGCCAAGGAGCGTGTTTCCGCCGCCGAACTGCCGCTCGACGACCGCCTCGCCCGCTACATCATCGAGGGTTCCAAGGATGGCCTCATCGCCGACCTCGAATTGAAGCGCGCCGAAGGCGCGGCGCCCCTGGACATCATCAACGGGCCGCTCATGAAAGGCATGGGCGAGGTCGGACGCCTGTTCAACAACAACGAACTGATCGTTGCCGAGGTTTTGCAATCGGCCGAGGCGATGAAGACCGCCGTTTCGCACCTCGAACAGTTCATGGAGAAAGCCGATACCGCGTCG
>DASRHX010000255.1:0-16353 GCA_035650295.1 Bryobacteraceae bacterium
GATGATCGCACTGGATGGTACGGCGAATAAGGGCCGGCTCGGCGCGAACGCTATTCTCGGGGTATCGTGCGCAGTGGCGCGGGCCGCCGCCGTATCGAAGCGCGTCAGGCTTTGGGAGCATTTGCGGGGCGCCCGCACCGCGAAACTTCCCGTGCCGATGATCAACATTCTGTCGGGCGGGCTGCACGCGGGGCACAACATCGAGTTTCAGGATTTCCTGGCGCTGCCGCACGGATTCGCAAGCTTTGGCGAGGCGTTGCGGGCTGTTGTGGCGGTGCACGCGGCGGCGTATGAGCTGATTGTGGAGGCAGGTTACACGCTGACCGGCGTCGCCGATGAAGGTGGGTGGGGGCCGCACTTGAAGTCGAACGAGGAGGCGCTCGAATTGTTAACGAGGGCCATTGAGCGCACTGGGTATAGTCCAGGCGAGCAGGTGGGCATCGCGCTGGATGTGGCGTCGTCGCACTTCTACGAAGACGGGGTGTACGAATTAAAGACCGAGGGGCGGCGGTTGGATGCGGCGGGGATGATCTCGCAACTGCAGGACTGGTGCGCACGTTTCCCCGTGATGTCGATTGAAGATGGATTGGCGGAGGATGACTGGGACCATTGGCCGGAGCTAACGCGCGCGCTGGGCGATCGCGTGCAGTTGATCGGCGACGACTTCTTTACGACGAATCCGGCGCGCCTGCGGCGGGGCATCACGGAACATTCGGCGAACGCCGTGTTGGTGAAGATGAACCAGATCGGCACGCTGACGGAGACGTTCGAAGTCTCCGACATGGCGTTGGCGGCTGAGTGGCGCGCGGTGATTTCGGCCCGGTCCGGCGAGACGGAGGACAGCTTTCTGTCGGACCTGGCAGTTGCGTCGAGCGCGGGGCAGATCAAGATCGGCTCGGTGACGCGCTCCGAGCGATTGGCGAAGTGGAACCGGTTGCTGGAACTCGAGGCCAAGGGCGGAATCGAATTCGCTACTTTTTCCTGTCCTTCTTGAGATTGATGGTGCCGCGGCAGACGATGGCGCCGCACTTGCATTCGACCTTTTCCACGTTGGCGTCGAAGTGATAATCGATGAGCAGCTCTTCGCCCTTCTTAATCGCGCGGAGGCTGTAGTAAAGAATGTGTCCGCGCATGACGACAGCGCGGATGTTGGGATCGCAGGAATGATTGATATACTCGGCGCCGCTTCCGCCGACGGTGCCATCGATCGTCCAGTAGTCGTCGAGAGTAAAGAGGTAGTGCAGCTCGGTGGAATCGGCGCGGCGCTTGGTCTCTTTGCGGCTGATGCGCTCGCCCGTATACTCGATCACTTTTCGATTGGCGGGGATGTCGGCGAGGGCGACCACGCCCCAGCGGTGGATGGGCGAACGCACCACCTTGAGCGGAAAACAGGCATGACGTTCGTCGATCTCTGGAATGGGTTCGGAGGATACTCGTGCTGGTGCCGCCATGTAGGAATTTAGAAGTCGTCCTGCGAGGTCGTCTTTTTCTTGTTCTTTCGCCGGATAATGATCGCCACCACGCAGAGAACGGCAAGAATAGCGGCGACGAGTTGTACGGTTTCCTGAGTCACGGTTTCCTCCTGAAGCGAGTGTGTGGCGAAGGCGTGGACAGCGTTCCGCGCCTCAATTCGGGACGAATTACATCTTGGATTGGATTACAGTCACTAGTTCCTCGACCGCGCTGACGCTTTTTGCGAGTTCGGCCTTTTCGGAATCGGTCAAGCTTACCTCATATATCTTTTCGATGCCATTGCTCCCGAGTTTCACAGGTACGCCAACGAAGAGGTCCTTCACGCCATACTCGCCTTGGAGCAGGGCGGCGCAGGGAAGCACCTTCTTTTTGTCCTTCAGGATGGAGGCGACCATTTCCACAGCAGCTGCCGAGGGAGCGTAATAGGCGCTGCCGGTCTTGAGATACTTCACGATTTCGGCGCCGCCATTGCGCGTCCGCGTGACGAGGGCGTCGATCTTGTCGGCGGGAAGCAGTTCGGTGAGCGGGATGCCGCTGACGTTGGTGTAGCGGACCAAAGGGACCATCGTGTCGCCGTGGCCGCCGAGAACCATGGCGGTGATGTTTTCGACGCTGACGCCGAGGGCTTCGGCGATGAATGTACGGTAGCGCGCGGTGTCGAGAACGCCGGCCATGCCGATGACGCGGTTGCGCGAGAACCCGGAGACCTTCCAGGCTGCCCAACACATGGCATCGAGCGGATTGGTGACCAAAATGAGGATGGCGTTGGGAGAATACTTGACGACCTGCTCGGTGGAGTTCTTGACGATTTCGTAGTTGGCGAGGAGAAGGTCATCGCGGCTCATGCCGGGCTTGCGGGGGAACCCGGCGGTGATGACGACAACGTCGGAGTTGGCGGTTTCTTCGTAGCCGTTGGTACCGGTGATGTTGACGTCGTAGCCTTGAATCGGGCCGGATTCGAGAATGTCGAGGCCTTTCCCTTGCGGGACGCCATCGACGACGTCCACCAGAACAACGTCGGCAAGCTCTTGATCGGCGATACGGAGCGCGCAATTCGCACCGACATTGCCGGCGCCTACAACAGTAACTTTCTTTCGCATGAATGCCTCGTTATGACGTGGAGTGAACAGCAATTATAACGCGGCAACCAGCATTCGCACGCCACCAAATACGCCTAAACCAACAACTAACCACTTCCACATGAAGCCCGGCAGCGTACGGCCCGCGGCTGTTGCCAGCAGGCCGGCCAGAGCGAGCGGACTGAACGGGTGAAAGGAGACGGCTTCAGCGACGTGGCCATGAAGGAGGGCGGCAACTCCGCGCGTCAATCCACAAAAGGGGCAGGGCAACGAAGTCGCCCACCGGAACGGGCAGAAAACCGATTCCGATGGGCGAGAGTCGAGTACAAAAATGGCAACCAACGCCACCGACACTGCAGCGAGGGTTAGCAACCGGTTACTGCGGATTGCTGGCAATGCCGACCGTCTCTTTGTAGGCCACAGTAATGGCGGCGTACATGATGGGCAGCGTGACGAGTAGACCGACAAAGCACAACAATGCGCCGACGATCTGGAGTACGCCGAGGGCGAGTATGAAGAGGGTGAATCCGAGGTAGTCCAGCTTCACCACTTCGTGGCTGGCCTGGATGGCAGGCCAGAAATCCATGTTGCGATCGACGATGAAGAGGTAGCTAAACATCGTGACGGCGAGGATGACGAGTCCCGGAATGATGCAAAAGATCATGCCTACAAATACGCCGACACTGATCAGCAGCGAGGCAACGAGGGCGGGCACGAAGTAGTTGAAGCCCTTGAAGACATCGGCGAACTCAGGCGTGCGGTGCTGCAGCTTCTTGATGGCCATGATATGGAGACCGATGATCATGGCGCCCTGCAGGATGACAGGGACGACGCTGGAGAGAACGAGCATTAGCAACGCGCCGACGATCCAGGCCACCAAGTCGGCCTTTACGAGGTCCCAGCCCGCGGTGATCCATCCCATGGTGTTCACCGAAACAGAGGAAGGGGGTGTGAAAGGAGCCGCCGGGCCTGGCGTGGAAGACCAATTGGGAGGAGGGGGAGGAGGCGCGGACGCAGAACCCCCGCCCTGAGGCGCGTCTGAAAGGTCGGCCCCACAAACGGTACAGAACTTGGTTCCATCAGGAAGTTGAGCGCCGCAACTTGTACAGAACATGAATGCCTCCAGTTTGGGATCGCCTGAGTTTACACCAAGTTGGGAAAAAGTGTACCCCTAATGTTCGGCGAATGTTCTAAAAGACCGAGCGCCACTGGATGTACGGCACGACGGTATGGGCGCCGGGGGTAGACTGGCGGAGGAAGCCTCCAGGGAAGACGTGGGTGTATCCGATGATGACCTGGAGATGCTTCTGGATGTCCCAGGTGAGGTTGAGGTCAGCCTCGTGATAGAGGTGGTTGCTGGTGGCGTTCAGGTTCCGCACGACTGGGCGGCCATTGAAGTTGTAGAAGTAGTCCTGCGTGGAGGCGAGCCAGAGGGAATGGTATTGGAGGTTCATGACCATGCCCTTGATTGGGCGTAGGTCGACGCCGGCCAGGGCTTCGTGCATGTTGCGCCATGAGGTGCGGTTAGCCCACCCGTAGTAGGCGTGGTTTGTGGGATAGAGCTGGTCGAAGGTGTGGGTGATACCGTCGGTGGGGTTGCGATCGCCGGATGCATGGCTGTAGCCGGCGAGCAGGCGAGGGGCACGGGCGCCCTCGGCGATGCGGTAACCGAACTCCCAATAGCCGGCCCAGGCGTGGTGCGTGGAGGTACCGAGCTTCCCGGCCTGCGCGGCGACCTCCATGTTGTAATCGAAGCGCCGGGGCAGTTTGCCGATCGCGCGGAAGCCGGGGGTAAAGAGGTCCGTGCGTCCAGCGCGGCCCTCTCCGGTTTCCCGCTTCGCGATTTTGCGAAACATGTAAGTTTCCAGAAGACCGCCGGGAAACAATTTCTTCCACGCCACCTGGGCTCCCTGGAGTTGGACGTCGGGTTTGAACCGGTCGAGCTTGTACTGCTGAGTTTGGACTACGGTGGAGGCGAAGACATCCACGCGGGTGGAGGCATCTTCGCGAAAGAGGCGGATGGCATCGTTGGCGCGCGAAGTGTTGCCCCAGTTGGAGGAGCCGAGCAGGCGCTGGGCGCCGAAATTGATCTCCTGGCGCCCTACGCGGACGCCATACTGTGGCGCGTCCTTGGCGCCGTGCACATATTCGGCGAAGGCCTGGTGGAAGTCGAAGTGGTCTTCGACGTTGGCCGCGACGGGTGGACGGTAGCCGGGGGCCTCGGTGTACTGCGGCTGAAAAACGAAGGCAAGACCCGGCGCGGGGCGGAATTGTAGATCGAGGCGGATGCGATGGAGGTAATAGTGATCGCCTGTGTCGTGGCGGAAGTCGGTGGCGTTGACACCTTCGAACCGGCCACGAAATTCAGCGCCTGCTTTCATCCACGAAGGGAACAGGGACTTAGCGGGTTCCGCGCCGGCAGCCACTGCCACAAGGCAAAGCAGAAATGGACTCAGGCGATACAATTGGTCATTCTATGACATTGCCGTTATCGGCCCAGCGCTTTCTGGCCGCACAAGCAGAGAGCGTGCGGAAGCTTCCCAAGCGCAAAAAAATTGTGTTCCCGGAAGGAAAGGACTCCCGGGTGTTAGCCGCTGCTGAGAGGTTGCGGCGCGAGGAGCTGGTGGAGCCCGTGCTGGTGGAAGAGGGCGCGCGGGGCGTGGAGAAGTATGCGGCGCTGCTGTATGAGCGGCGGCGGGCGAAGGGAATGACGCAGTCGGAAGCGGGGGTGCTGGCGGCGAAACCGCTATACATGGCGGCGCTGATGGTGGCACTGGGCGAGGCGGATGGTTTTGTCGGCGGGGCGTCGAATTCCACGGCCGACACGGTGCGCGCGGCGCTCTACTGCATTGGAACGCCACCGAAGGTGAAGACGGTTTCGACGTTCCTCATTCTGTGTGTGCGGGACGAAGGCTACGGCAACGGAGGGTTGCTGATTATGGCCGATCCGGCGATGGTGATCCGGCCGACGGCGGTACAACTGGCCGAGATCACGATTGCGACGGCGGCTAACACCAGGGCGGTGTTGGGAGTGGAACCGTCGGTGGCGATGCTTTCGTTTTCGACGAAGGGCAGTGGGAAGCACGAGGAATCCGAACGCGTGGTGGAGGCTTTCCGCATTGTGCAGGCGCGGGCGCCGGAGTTGCACGTCGACGCGGAATTGCAGGCCGACGCGGCGCTGGTGCCGGCGGTGGGAGCGTCGAAGGCGCCGGGATCGACCGTGGCGGGGCGGGCCAATACTCTGATTTTTCCCGACCTGAACTCAGCGAACATCGGTTACAAACTGGTGGAGCGACTGGGTGGAGCGGCGGCGTACGGGCCTTTTTTGCAGGGGCTATTGAACCCGGCCAACGATCTGTCGCGCGGCTGCTCGGCCGATGATATTTACGCCGTAGCGCTGGTGACGGCGCTGCAGGCCGAAGCGGCTCGCACGCGCACGGCGGGGTGAGGCGCGGAGCGCATGCTGCCGTTCAAACTCATCTATCACGACCGGTATGACCTGAACCTCGGCGACCACATCTTTCCGGCGCGGAAATACCGGATGATCCGCGAACGGTTGCTGGCGCAGGGAACGGCGGCGGCGGCAGATTTCCTTTCACCTTGTCCAGCGCGCGACGAGGACATTCTGCTCGTGCATGAAGCGGGATGGGTGAAACGGCTGCGGACGGGGACGCTCGACTACATGGAGCTATTGAAGCTGGAGTTGCCGTACTCGCGGCAGATGGTGGAAGGGTTGTGGCTGGCAACCGGAGGTACGCTGCTGGCTTCGCAATTGGCGATTTGCCATGGCGTGGGCGTGAACCTAGGCGGTGGATTCCATCATGCGTTCGCGGGACATGGCGAAGGCTTTTGCGCGATTCACGATGTGGCGGTGGCGGTGCGGACGATGCAGAAAGAGGGGCGCGTGCGGCGGGTGCTGATCGTGGATTGCGATGTGCATCAGGGTAATGGCACGGCGTCGATCTTCGCGGGCGATGCCGAGGTGTTCACGTTTTCGATTCACCAGCGAGATAACTATCCTTATGAGAAGCCGCCTTCGTGTTTGGACGTGCACCTGGAAGACGGCACCGGCGACGAGGAGTATCTGCGGCAGTTGGACGAGGCGTTGGAACGCGCCGTCGAGGCCTCGCGGCCGGAATTGATTCAGTATGTTGCCGGAGCGGATCCATATGAGGGCGACCAACTCGGGGGACTGAACGTAACGCGAGAGGGCTTGCGTGCTCGGGACCGGATGGTGATGGAGTGGGCGCGACGGGCGGGAGCGCCAGTGGCAGTGACGTTGGCAGGAGGGTATGCGGAAGACACAGCCGACACGGTGGCGATACACTGCGCGACGGTGGAGGAGGCGGCGCGGGCTACAGCAGATCTTTGAATGGATTGAAGACTGTTAGTCCAGGGCGCCTGAAGTCGCGGTCGTTGCCCGTGACGATTGTTAACTTATGCCGCCGGGCGGTGGCTGCGATATAGCTGTCCTCGACGGGCATGCGCTGGCCGGCTTTGTCGAGTATGCGCTCCTGTTCAGCCCAAACATGCGCAACCGACACATTGAACCCGTGAATTCGTCCCTGGAGTGCATCCACAAGCCGTGTCAGCCAAGACTGGAGGGCTTGGCGCTGACGGCCTTCCTTGGTGCGCACCCAGTAGGCGAGTTGTGCGATGACGACGGCGCTGGTATAGCAACGCTCTTGCTCCTGTTCCAGCCACGCGATTACGCGTCGATCGCCATTCCGTTTCGCCGGCTGGCAGATCACATCCGTGTCGAGCAACCAGTTCATAGCTTGCGGCGGCGGGCGGGCGCGGGGCGGCGGGCGGGCGCGGGGCGGCGAGCGGGCACATCGTCCGGGCTGACAGGGCAAGCCTTGAGTACAGCCAGCCAGTTCTCCTTGCCCGCGAGACGCCGGAACACGAGCGTGTCCTCTTCGGCGTCGAAACTCGCCTCGAAATAGTCGCCGGGCGAGGCCGGAGCGAGGGCAACCGGAACGGAGAGCCGCCGCTTGGTGTCGAGCGTTACGATCATGGTGGGATTATCCCACCTGAGATGATTGGGATCAAGGCTTGCGGGAACAATGGATGGCCGTGCCGGAGACGGCGTGTACGGCCGCGATACACTACGCGACCGTGAAGGAGGCGACGCGGATCGCAGGTTGACGCAGGGGTGGACTTTACCAGTGGAGTTTGTCTTGCGACGTGCCTTCTGCATCATTGGTGGAGCGATCACGGTTCTGTGCAGCGGTTTCTCCGGGCCGGCAATCCAACTTTCTTTAGTTTCGGCGACAAGTCGGGACGAACTAGCGTTGCAAGGGTCATTGCGCGAGTCTTTCCCATTCGCCGGGCGTTCGTTAAGGAGGTAATCGAGATGTTTGAAATGCCGGCAACTTCATTTCCGTCTGATCCCGCCGCCGCGGACAGCCGCCTCTTCCAACAGGTGAGGAACCTTGTGCAACAAGCTTTCGTCAATCACCGGTCTAGGCTTGCACCGCTCGATTGACTGTACATATAAGTGTGCGTACACTTAGGGCAATGGCTTTCGAATGGGAGCCAAGCAAAGCCGCGGTCAACGCAGAGAAACATGGAGTTCAGTTTACGGAAACGGTTGGCGTCTTCAGCGACGAGTACGCGATCACGATCAAGGACGACGAGAGTGATCCGGATGAGGAGCGGTTTGTGACGCTCGGAATGGGAATCAAAGGGCGTGTTCTCATCTCCGCGCGGAAGGCCGACCGGTACGAGCGCGAGCAATACGAGGCAGAACGATGAAGAAGCAATACGATTTCAGCAAAGGCAAACGGGGGCGTGTGGTGGCCGAGCCACCCGTGGATCCTGGGAAGGTGCGAATCACGATCCGATTGGATGAGGATCTAGTGGACTACTTTGGAGCGATCGCCGACCGTTCGGGCGGTAAAGCTGGCTACCAGACGCTGATCAATTCGGCGTTGCGCGAATACGTCGATGGCAAGACGCCGAAATGGGAAGAGACACTGCGGCGGATTATTCGCGAAGAGATGGCGCGCGCTTGAGGGATGAGGAGGGGCCGCTAGCCGCCCCTCCTCCGAACTACAGCAATCTACATCGAGTAGAAGAACTCCTCGTGAACCACCTTGCCGTTGGCGACTTTGTAGACGGCGATCTCTTCCATCGTGAATCGCTTGGCTTCCGGCTTGAACGTAATGTCCAATTTGAACTTCACGGCGAAGTGCGAGCCGGCAACGAGCGGCCCTTCGACGTTGACAGAGTGGACGTCGTGATTGGCCACCCACCATTCGCCCTTCGCCTTCACGGCGGCGATGCCTTTCGATTCGCGCGACATTCCTGGCGGGGCGCCGGCTTCGATGCTGACGATGTCGGGCGAGTAGAGGGCTTCGCTCGCCTCGTCAAACTTGCCCTTGGAGCAGAGTTTCACGAGCGTATCCGCAACTTGCTGCGTAGTCATGTCAATAGCTGTAGGCATATGAATCTCCTATTTAAAAACTGCCGGAATTATTTGTGAAAACGCCCTGCTTCTAGGACGCTTGTTTTGCCGTCCGCGTCTGCATGTACTCTTTGTACTCGCGCTCCATCTGCGCGTATTTCCGGGTGAGATGAGGGACGATTCCCACCATTCGCTCGATGAGCATCAACTGGGCGCGGCAATGCATCTCGTGCTCTTTCGCGCTCATCAGAGCTTCCAGTCGCGTTTTCTTCGGCCCGCCGCCGGGCTCTTGGACCTCTTCGGCGAGAGTCTCGTTGGAAAGGCCTTCGAGGAATTTGGCGAACTTTTCACCCTCGTTGCGCAGCAAATCGAGAATTTCAGCTTTAGATCGTTTCTTGTTTTCCTGCGCCTCCAGCTCAGCGAACGCCGCCATGAAGTCGTATCCGTCCATGTTGGTTAACTTTTTCGCGCCATGAATGTCCTGCCAAAGCGGAGTCATCATGGCGATGTGTACCAAGGTTCGTGCCACAGTTCGGGTACCCTCTGCCGGGGTAAACCCATATTGCGATTCGGGTATGTCTTCGGCAACTTGAATTGTGTTCTTCCGCACAGTGCGGAAGCTCTCAGCAAGCTGCCTGGCTCCGTAAATATTCATGAGGAGGCGATGCGGAACGCCGTCGATACGTTACCGCAAAAAAGGTTTCAAAGTGGAAAACGCGGAGATTTTTTACCGTAACATGCGCGTTCGCCATGCGTTCCCGATGCGGGAGAACGGTATCGGCGCCGCGTTAATGAAACAGGCTGCGGATGGCTTCAAATTCAGTTGTGAAGCGTTCTTGGATCTTTTCTGCTTTGGCTTCAAGGCGCAACTCCTCGAAGATGTCCATGGGAACGCCGTCGGGTTGGCGCATCCACGGCTGGATGGGAATGGCGAGGCGGTCACTGATGCGGCCCGCGGCGAGCACGATTTTGGAAAGCGGCGCGGGGTCCTGCTGGGCGGAGATGGGCAGGTCAGTGCGGACAGCGGCCTGGATTTGTTTGGGAAGATTCCATTCGCGCAGGATGCCGGCGGACAGTTGAGTGTGAGCGAAGCCCCAGTATGTGAGCTCACATTCTTCGAGGGAGCGAGTGCCATCGGAGTAGCCGACGCGAACCTGTTCAAACTCCGCCTGAATGGCAATGGCAGAGAGCATCAGGCCGAGGTGATGAAGCAATCCCGCGGCGAAACCGCCTTCGGGGTAATCGACATCCAAGTGTTGAGCGAGTTGATCGGCCATCAAGGCTTCGGACACGCATCGCAAGTTGAACTGGCGGTGCGACCACTGCGGATGAGCGTTCAGCTTGACGTAGAGCTGGCCCAGCGAAATGGACATGGCGGTGTTGCGGATCCGCGAAAGGCCAAGCAGCGAGACGGCATGCCGCACCGAGTTCACGGTGCCACGAAGACCATAGAGCGCGGAGTTCACCAGGCGCAGCATGTTGCCCGCAAGCACAGTGTCTTTCTCAATCCAGCCGGCGATTTCGCTGAAGCTCACATCATCACTGGCGAGTGAAGCCATGAGTTTGTTGAGGACGGGCGAGAAGGGAGGAAGTTTCCCCAATTGGCTCAAGGCCCTATTGTGTACTCCTTGGGGCCGTCTGCCGCCGGGGTCGATTCGCTCTTGTATGGATAGACTCATTGGGCGTTCCACCGATATCACTCATCGGCGGGACGGGGCGGTCCAAGAGGGAAAACGGGCGCTAGCCGCGCGGCATGCGCCACCCAGGCGGGAGAAGGTGCATGCGATGCGGTTCGGTAACTCCGACGTTGCCATAATGGATTCAGTGGATAACGCGCAGCCGGCCATTCAAATTCGCGAACTGCGCAAGGTGTACGGCGACAAGGCGGCGGTGGACGGTTTGAACCTGGAAGTGCCGCGCGGCTGCTTTTTTGGTTTTCTGGGGCCAAATGGCGCGGGCAAGACGACGACCATCAAGATGCTGATGGGCCTGACGCCCCCGACTTCGGGCGAGATCACGATGCTTGGCATTCCGCTGTCGGAAGCGGCGCCGGAGCAGATGAACACGATCCGCGCGAGCACGGGGCTGGTGCCGGACGAGTCGCTGCTGTTCGATCACCTCACCGGCTTCGAGTTCATCGAGTTCGTGGGAAGGATGTACAAGCTGCCGCGGGCCCAGGCACGCGATCGGGCGCGCGAATTACTGGCGCTGTTTGAGCTGGACAGCCAGCCGCGCAAGCTAATCGCCGAGTATTCCAAGGGCATGCGCAAACGGTGCGCGATGGCGGCGTCGCTGATTCATCGTCCACAACTATTCCTAATGGACGAACCGTTCGAGGGCGTGGACGCCGTGGGAGCGCGGCTGATGAAGGACATACTGCTCGACCAGGTGCGGCAGGGGGCGACGATCTTCCTGACCTCGCACGTGCTCGAGGTAGTGGAGCGGTTGTGCGAACGCGTGGCGATCATCGCCGAAGGGCGCGTCGTGATGGAGACCGACATGGCGGATTTGCGTACCTCGTCGCAATCTCTCGAGGACACATTCGTGCGGGTGGTCGGAGCGGACCGGCAGCCCGAGACGCTGGACTGGTTGAGTTGACGGCATGCTCTCGCAAACACGCGCCATTCTGTGGGCCCAATTCCGCACACTGCTCAACTTTTATTCACGGGGGAATACTGCCGGCCTATGGATCACGCTGATCGCATCGGCGGTTTGGTACGGCATGGTGGCGATGGGAGCCGTTACTTTGGCCGTGTTGTTTGCCGATGCATCCAAGGTGGAGCTGATCCGGCGCGTGCTGCCACAGGGATTGCTGGCAGCGTGCCTCTATTGGCAGTTGGTTCCGATGATGCTTGCCTCGGCGGGCGCGACGCTCGATTTAAAGAGGCTGGCCGTGTATCCGATCAGCCGTTCGCAGTTGTTCGGGTTGGAGGTGCTGCTGCGGTTCACCACGGGGATGGAGATGGTGATTCTGTTGATCGGGGCCTCAGTGGGCTTGCTGCGGAACCCGGTGATTCCGTTTTGGGCGGCGCTCGCTTTTCTTCCCTTCGTGGCGATGAACCTGTTCCTAGCGGCGGGGTTGCGAGATCTGTTATCGCGCATGATGGCGGGGAAGCGGACGCGCGAGGCGGGCGTGCTGCTGATCGTGCTGCTGGCGGCGCTGCCGCAGTTGCTCATACTGAAAGGCGCTCCGGCGCGGTTTGCCGGGCTGCTGGACTATCTGGCGCTGCCGGTATGGCCCTGGGCAGCGGCGGGGAAGTTAGCCGGAGGGCGGTTCGACTGGATTGCGCTGGCGTTGGCAGTTGCCTGGGTAGGCTTGGCGTATTGGTTCGGCAGGACGCAGTTCGAGAGGGGATTCCGCGTGGATCCGGCGGCGGGCCGCGCGCTGCTCGCACCCGTGTCCCAGGCCGGCGAGCCTTGGATGGAGCGTTTGTACCGGTTGCCCGGCGTGTTGTTACCCGATCCATTGGGCGTGCTGGTGGAAAAGGAGCTGCGCTTCCTAAGCCGCGCACCGCGCTTCCGGCTGGTGTTTTTGATGGGATTCACGTTTGGGCTGCTGGTGTGGCTGCCCATGGCGTTACGGCACGGCCAAAGCAGCGACTCAGTATTCGCTACGAACTACCTTACCTTCGTGAGCGTGTACGCACTGATGCTGCTGGGCGAGGTAAGTTTCTGGAACACATTCGGATTCGACCGCGCCGCGGCGCAGTTGTACTATGTGACGCCGGTACCGATCGGATTGGTGCTGGTGGGCAAGAATATCGCGTCGGCGATTTTCGTATTCTTGGAGATCACGGCCGTCACCGTGGTGTGTGCGCTGTTCCGCATGCCGATCACTCCGGGAAAGCTGATCGAGTCGTATCTGGTAGCGCTGATCCTGGCGATGTTCCTGATCGCGGTAGGGAACCTGGCATCGATTCACTATCCGCGGCCGGTGGATCCAGTGAAATCGTGGCGGCGCTCGTCGGCGGGAAAGATGCAGGCGATGCTGATGTTCGCCTACCCAGTGTTAGGATTCCCAATTCTGCTTGCGTATCTGGCGCGTTATGCCTTTGACAGTGACGCTGCGTTCTACGGAATGCTCGGATTCGCGGCAATGTTGGGAGTGACGGTGTATTTGATCGCGCTGGAGTCCACGGCGCGGACGGCGGAGTTGCGCAAGGATGCCATTGTGACGGCGCTCAGTCAGGGCGAGGGGCCGGTCGGCGGCTGACGGCGACTAGCGTTTGATCCAAATGGGGCTCGACCAGGCAATCTGGTCGTCGTGCTGCTGCACTCGGACGTAGTAGTAGCTTTCGCCGCTGAGCGGGGCGCTGTCCTGGAAGCTCAACTCGGCTTCGGGCGTGTTGGGGTGCGAGGTCATGAGGAACTGATTGCTGCGCACGATGTCGATCTGGCGGATGGGCTTGGTGCCAATCACCTTCACCTTCAGTTGGAACGGACCCTTGGCTTCGAGGATGGATCCCTGCATGTGATCGACGCCGCCAGTGACGAGACGGTAGTCGAGGATGATGTTGTCGGTGGAGCCGTAACTCTGGCGGCGGCGCATGGCGTTGAGCAGGCCGTCGCGCGTGAACTCTTCGGCGAGCGTGCAGGCGTAGGAGATGTGCGTGGAGAGGTGATCGGAGGCGGCCTGGATGCCGAGTTTGTACCCCTTGGCCCATGCGTTCCAGACGTAGCCCGCGGGACGGAAGCCGCCTGGCGCCGAACTGGGCTGATCAGTGTTGGCCGCCTTGGGAGCGCCGAGGTATTCGGCCGAGACGCGGTCGCCCTGGTAGATTTCGACAAGCGGCTCGACGTCGGGATCGTTATCGCGCCAATCGGTGCCCATGCTGGTGGCGGACGTGTGCGAGATGGCTATCCCGTTGTACTTCTTGAGGTACTCATAGAGGGGCTTTGCGCCGGTGAGTCCCTTCTGCTCGCTTTGCGGAATGGGGAGCGTGGGCATGCCGCGTTTGGCGAAGACGATGTTGCGGTGGCCGTTGGGATAGCCGACGCTGCGTTCGTAGCCGTAGAGGGGCACGAACGTGCCTGGGACAGTGAAGACGTCGACCATCTGTTGAAGGAGGAAGTTGATGTAAGGCTGGTCGGGCCCGGCGGCGCCATTGTGCTCGCTGACCATGAGGAAGTCGAGCTCGGCGGCGTCGATCGAGTAGCGGTAAGCATCCAACAACGAACCGTCGTTGTTGCCGTCCATGGAGAACTCGGTATGGCGGTGGGTGTCGCCGCGGTAGATTTTCAACTGGCGATTACCGACGGTCATGACGTGGCTGTGGATGCGATTAAGGTCGGCGCGCTCGTTGGGGTGAATGGGGAACCACTTGATCTCGGCCTCCGGAAGCGGACGGAGGACCGGAGGCAGACCGGCGCTGTTGGTGGGGATGCGGGCGAGGTTCACTTCGCCACGCTGATAGAGAAATTCTTCGAAGTCGCGGCGGTCGTAGGGATAGGCGATGTAGAGGCCGTCCGGTCTGGCGGCGATACCCGTGCGCATATCCTGGCGGCCATAACTTTCGGGCAATTGAACGGGCTGCGTCCAACCAGGGCCTTCGGGGCGGGTCACATAGATTTGCCAATTGGCGCGGTGGAGAGGCGTGTCGGAGGGCATATCGGGCTGGCGCATCATGCGGTGCCGGAAGGTGAGCCACACGCGTCCATTGGTGTCGGCGGCGAGCGAGGGAAGATCGTTGTAGCCGCGTAATGATTCGGGCATCGACTCTTCAAACCGGGCCGCGGGTTCCTGGAGGCCGGCGTTGGTGAGAACGGCGGTCTTTACGATGCGCCAGGAATAGAGAGGGGTGCCTTCAATCTTAGGAAGAAAGCCGGTGTCTTTACCCCACTCAAAGCCTGACTCGTTCCAGGCAATCCATAGGCGGTCTTGCGCGTCACAGGCGATTGAGGGATAGGCTTCAAACTTGCCAGTGGCGGCGATCGGCGTGGTGTTACCCCAGGACCCTTTCTCCCAACGGCGAACGACGACGTCGTAGTTGCCCTTGTCATAGGTGTCCCAGGCGGCGTAGACGCGGCCGTTTTTGTCGGCGGCGAGAACGGGGGCCCAATCGTTGGCGGGGCTAGTGGAAACCGTTTCGGCGGGTTGCCAGCTCTTGAACCAGCGGCGGGCAATGATGTCGGACTTTCCATTCCGGAATCCTTGCCAGGCGGCCCAGACGCCGCCCTCGGAGTCGGTAGTGAGGTTGACGTAGATGTCGGGCTGCGGCGAGTCGCTTAAGCGTTCGATGTTGCTCCAGGAACGGCCGTCCGAACGCCGTGCGTAGACGTCGAAGTTGCCATTGACCTGAGCGGACCAGACAACCCAGACGCCGCCCTGGCCATCGCGAGCGGCTTTGACGACGAACACGTCGGTGTGATCGCCGGAAACCTTTTCGATCGCGCCCCAGTTGGAACCGCTCTGGCGGCGCGCCATGACGGCATTCTTGCCGTTCGAGTATTCGACCCAGGCGGTCCACAAGCTGCCATCCCCGGCCGCGGCAACGGTGGCGAAGTCGGAGTCCAACGCGAGGTTAGAAACCGCTTCCATGGAAGCGATGCGTTCGATTATGACCTGGCCGGCGAGTTCGCGCTTTCTGTCACCGTATTCCAGGGTGAAGGGGCGCGACTCGATGGTTCCGTCCGTGGTTTCGATCTTGAGCGTGGTAGCGGCGCTTCCGCGCACTTGAATAATGACGCCGGGCTGGCGAATGTAGTTGAGCTGGGGTTCGTTAAAAGGCTTCTCCCAGGCGCGTTTGACGAAGTTGGGGGCTTTCCAGGTGGAGAGCCTCCAGCCTGTATTCGAGACGGAGCCGCCGGGCCGCGGATGCCAATCGCGCACGGAGAGAATTTCGCCGCCGGAGACGCCGAGCTTGCCATCCCAGGAGCGCGCGGCCCGATCGAGCAGACCGAACTCGACGCGAATCTGAGCGACATCGGAGGCCAGATAGGAAGGCTTGGCGGAGGCGCCTTGCGAAAGCACAACGTCCGGCTTCAACACCAACCACAGCGCGGCGCCCGCACCTACGGCGGCAAGTCCCGTGATCCACAACGATGCTTTCATTGAAGCGCCTCCTTCCACTCCATCACCGCTCCGTAGGCGCGCAGCATTTTGGTGAGCGCGGCGGTGTCGATATCCTGCACCGCGACATTCTGGTCGATTGCCATGCGGGCGGCAATCCCCGCGGCCTGACCTAAGATCATATACACCGGCTCCATGCGTAGCGTGGAGTACGTCACGTGCGAAGAGGAAACGCAGACCGGCACGAGCAGATTGGCGGCTTCCTTCTTCTTCGGCAGCAGCACACGGTAAGGAATCTGATAGGGCTTCACGGCGACCTCCATATTGCCCTCGTTCTGCACCGTGCCGTCGGGCTGCACATAGCGCTGGACGTTGTGCGATTC
>DASRHX010000256.1:0-16940 GCA_035650295.1 Bryobacteraceae bacterium
AAGCCCACCTGGTTTTGCGGCGCCGGCGCGGGCGAAGTGTTGATGTCCGGCGCCGAGGCGACAGTGCGGGCACGAAACACCACCGAGTTGTTCTCTCCGAAGCGCAACGTGCCCACGCGGACGAGCGTTCCGGCGCTTGCGGTCGCGGCCGTCAAGCCGCTGGGCGCGTCCGCTGTGTTGGCGGCGTCGCGCACGGCATTACGCAGACTGGCGCGGGCGATGGCGACGGATTGCACCGTATCCGCAATCGTGACCGGCTGTTGGCCGCTGAGGGAGATGGTAGCCGTGACGGCCGCGCCCCCGCCGGCGGGGACCTGCAACTGGCTCGCGTTCACGCGGATGTTCTGGAAAGTGAAAGTGCGGGAGTTGGTCTGTCCGGGCGGATCCAGGGGGATGCCACGGAAGATAACAGTATTGGCGCCCGCGAGGACACCCTGAAACACATTGCGGTTATTGGGCACGCTGGGGATTTGCGAGCCGCCGCCGTAATAGCCGGTTCCGGTGCCGTTGCCGTAGGCGGTGCAGATGCCATTGCTCGACTCGCAGGGATACTGGGCAGAAATTGATGGCTCGTCCAACAAAAGCAAGACTTCGGACGATCCTCCAGGATCGAGCAACCTCGAAGTGATGTTGAGATTGGGTCCGATCGTGATCGTGATCGTAGCCGTCGGGATTATACTTCCGGCAACCATGGGCGTGCCGCCGGTGCAGGTGATTTGGAGAGGCGCGACGAGTTCGGCCACGCCTTCGGCGCGGATGACCGGAGTGGCAGTGGCCTGCGCCGAGCACTCGAACGGCTTGGGCGGCGGGCAGTAGAGCTGCTCTTCATCCGTGTAGTAGCAGCCGGGCGGAAGGGATTGCGCCGCAAGCGGGCTGGCTAGCGCGAAAAGCAGGAACAACCAGTGGAATCGGAGCAGGCGGGTCATTCTGCCTCCTTCACGGTGGGCGGAATGAAGAGAATGCGCGGCTGGCCTTCGGCCACATCGAGCAGCCAGACAGGTCCGTCTCCAGGATCGTTGAGCCGATACAACAAGCTGCGCCCGATGCGAGTGAGCGTCGTGGGCTTACAGCCACAAGCGACGGTATCGACGGTCGAGCCATCGCGCGCGAGTTTTGTGACCGCGCCATCTTCGGAGGCGAGAAGGATGTGGTCCTGCGTTCCGGCGGCGGCAATGGGAGTGGCCAGGCTTTCGGGCAACGCGAGGCGGGAGAGTTCGCCATTGTGGTTGAGCAGAAGCGAACCGGCTTCCGTCGTGAGGATGACGCTATCGTGCGAGCCTTCGACGAAGACCGCCGAGCGCGCACCGGTGGCGAGGAGTTCGGCTAAGGAGCCGTCGGCGTTGTATTGCACTACCCGTCCCTCGGCGAGCGAGAGCGCCCGCGAGCCGTCGTCGCTAATGGCCAGCGAGGCCTCAGAAGGCGCAACAAATTCCCAAGCAACGGATGGAGAGTCAAGCAGTGAGGTCAACACCAGGGCTCGCCCTTCGAACAGCACCAATGCAGCCTTGCCTGCCGGGCTGAAGCGAGCTCCCCGCGCGCCCGCGGGGAACGAGTCGAGCGTGCGGCGTCCCGAGGCGGTGAGCATTTCCAACTGACCCGTGTCCTGAGTCAGGCCGAGCGCCAAGGCGCCACCGGGAGCGGCTTCGAGCCAGGCAAGGCCATCGGCGGTGGAGAGCCGCTCGCTGAGCAGAGCCGCCGCCGCGACGCCGTTCACGCTGTGCAGCGTGCGCGCGGCAGGATCGTAGAGCAGACCAAGCGACGGTCCGCCCACGGCGCCTTCCTGAGCAAGGGCTGCTGCGCAGCAAAGAGCGAAGGAAAGAGGATAACGAGCCAACCCTCTCACGGCTGGCCTCCCACGGTGCCGGTGCCGATCGAGATGGTGACTGGCGGCCTGGGGACTCCCGGCGCGGGGTCGGGTGTACCGCCACTTCTCAGGGCGACGGCCGCGCCCACTCCAGCAGCGGCGCCAACGGCGATCAGGATGCCGATGAGTTTGCCCGAGCCGCCCGCCGCGCCCGCCGTAGAGCCTGCGCCGGCGACCGCGCCCATGGCGTTGGTCATATTGACCGTGGTGGAGACAGTCTCGCCGCGGTAGGTGGCGGTCACCTTCATCTGCACCGAACCCTCAAGCCCATTGGGTTTCAAGCCGGTGCCAACGGCGCGACCCAGGTTGTCGGTGGTGGTTGTGAAGGTGGAAAGACCGTTGGCAAACGTACCCGATGGGCCGGTGTTGGGAAGCGTGAACAAGACTGCGACCCCGGCCACCGGCTTGTCATTTTCATCGCGAACCTCGACGATGGGTTCGCGGGCTACGCGCTGGCGCATGTTGTTGATCGCGCCTTCGCCTTCGATAATGAGAATGTGGATTTTTGGCCTGCCTGCGGCCTGTGCCCAAACGTCCCGAGGGAAAAGAGTGAGCAGCATCGACAGGGTCAGCAATAAGCTGAGGAAGCGTGTCATAAGGTCCTCCTATTGCCGGGAACCATCCCAGATTGGAATCATGATACCCCTTTCACGGGGAAGATCAGCAGCAAATACCATAGCGGATCGCGAGAAAAACGCCGATGGGAGATCGCAAAAGGCGTATTTTGTCGCGTACGGGAATAAGAGGCACCACAATGAAGCAAATTGCAGCCCTGATGATGATCGCCGCCACAGCGGTTTTGGCGCAGAGTTCACCCGAAGGCCTGACGGCCCGGCAATTGTTCTATGACGAGGGCAAACCGGCAGCCGCGGCCAAACCGGCAGTAGTGGCCAAGGCCGATCCGCCGAAGAAGGCAGCCGCGCCCGTCGTTAAGAAGGCTTCCATGCCGCCGCCCGATATGAAGCAGCCCGAGGTGGTCTTGGCCAAGCCTGGGCCGATAGCAGTGCATCGGCCGGACGTGCCCGTAATGACCGTGGCCCACGTACCCGTCGCCATCCGCTACAGCCTGGTGAAACTCGACAACGGCGCGGAGGTGGAGGTTTCCCCCACACACGTATTCCGTTCGGGCGACCAGGTGCGGTTGAAGGTGGAAGCGAACCAACGTGGGTATTTGTACCTGATCGCGCGCGGATCGAGCGGCATTTGGAAGCCACTGTTTCCCAGCCGCGAGGCGGCCGACAATGCGGTCGAAGCGCGGCGCGGCTATGACGTTCCGTCGAGCACGCAGGCATTCACCTTCGATGACCAGGAAGGCAAAGAGAAGCTGTTCCTGCTGTTCTCGCGGCAGCCGATCTCCGATCTGGATTCGCAGATTGACGGGTTGCGCGGACGGACGGAGCCGGCGAAGCCGCCCGTGATCATGGCGCAGAACCTGAACGACAACCGCATCGCGGGCCTGCGCAACATGTATGGACGAGACCTGATCATCGAGACGGTCGACGCGAAGAAGAGCGTGCCCGTGCAGCCGGCTTCCGCGCCCGCCGCGAGTGGCAATACCCGGCGGCAGGAGAACGCGGTCTATGTGGCGAGCACGTCGCGCACGGGCGATTCGCGCCTGGTGGCCGACATTGAATTGATGCACGGAGCCAAGTGACCATGCGCGGCGTTGCGATCTTATTGCTCGCGCTGAACGCGGCGGCGCAGCCCTCCAAGCGAGCGCAGCCCGCGCGCTGGCTCGACGTGACGCTCGACCGTATGGAGGACGAAAAGTGGTGGCCCGTCGAGCCGGGCACCGTAATGAAGCACGACGAGCACGTGCGGTTCCGCTTCAAGGCCAATTTCGCGGGCTACGTTTACGTGGTGAACCACGGCACCAGCGGCGTGCGGACGTTGCTGTTTCCCAATGCCGACGCGGGCATGGACAACACCGTACAGCCGGCCAAAGAGTATCGCGTGCCCTCGACGCAGGCTTCCTTCCGCATCGACGGCCCGGCGGGCCACGACCAGGTCTTCTGGATCATCTCGCCGACGCCGATGAGCGAGAGCGAGGCGCTGACGTTAACGAGTTCGCCGCCACCCGAACCGCAATTGCTGCCCCGCTGCGACGAAACGTTGATGCGCGCCCGCGGCGAGTGCGTCGACTCGAAAGCCGGTCCGCGCATGATCTCGCGCGAGCTGACCATCGTGCAGAAGAACGAGACCGCGCATGTGAGCGTGGTAGGTAAGTTGAGCAAGCCGCTGATGTATCAATTCAAGCTGGCGCATGAGTAGAGCGGGATGAGGCATGGAGGTGGCGAATTTGCCAGAGATGTTGGAGTGGGAAACGTGACTTTTTCAGAAGAAGTAGTACTTTAGATCGATTCGAGCGCCCAGGATTCTGCCCTATACTGAGGTCTTGGCGCCTTCGGAGACTTTACAGCCGGAAGGAAACAGTTGAGAGGAGTAATTATGGGGAAAGGGATCATTGCCACGATAGTACTTCTGACGATGCCAGCAGCATTCGCAGACCATTCGTGGGCAACTTATCATTGGGGGCGTACGAGTAATCCGTTCACGCTCAAACTCGGAGACAACGTGGCCACGGGTTGGGACAGCTACCTGCTGCAGGCATCAGGCGACTGGTCGGCATCGACGGTGCTGGATACCACGGTCGTGAGCGGGGGAACAACCGGCCGTAAGTGCCGGCCGGTGGCGGGCCGCATCGAGGTCTGCGATGCCGCGTATGGAAACAATGGCTGGCTCGGGCTGGCACAGATTTGGGCGAGTGGCAACCACATCACGCAGGCCACGGCTAAGATGAACGACACCTACTTCAACCTGTCGTTCTACAACACGCCAGCATGGCGCCGTCTCGTGATGTGCCAGGAAGTGGCCCACGGATTCGGACTGGATCACCAGGATGAGAATCAAACGAATGGGAATCTAGGATCGTGCATGGACTACACAAACGATCCCGATGGCCCGCCAAGCAACGAACATCCCAATGCGCACGACTTTGAGCAATTGGCAATCATCTATGCGCACCTTGACGCGACGACCACCGTGGCTGCCGCAACGGCGCCGCCGCCAGCGATGAACGAAATCGATTTCGACGGCCCCGGACAGTGGGGCAGGAAGATCAAGTCATCGAAAGACGGCAAGTCCGAGGTGTATGAACTGGACTTCGGCAATGGCCACAAACTCATCACCCATGTGCTATGGGCTGAGGGCGAAGACGCCGAAAAGGCCAAAGCGAAAGGGAAGTGACGCGGAACGCTGAACGGTTGCCGGCGCGCCTACGTTAAGCGCGCGCCGGCTAGTCGTTGCTGCGCCCGTGCGTGATTTGGCCGCGAATCTCGCCGCCGGGGAACAGGGCGGAATGCAGGTTGGCGTAAAGCAGCCCGCGGCGCATTGCAGCCAGGAACGCGGTCATGTCACCGGCGGCCAGGCCTTGTGCAGGGATAGCCAGAATGTCGGAGGCCGCGATCGTACCGGACAGCTTCGTACCGGGTACCGGGCAGGCGGGCTTGCCTCCGCCACCACAGAGGAAAGCAGCCACGGCGCCGGACGCGCCCCTCTGTCCGACATGGATATGGGCCGCCACCGCCGGTGCGTTGTTCTTGAGCGTGTTGTATTCAAGGTCGTAGGCGATGGTGGAACCGTCTACTTTCAGGTTGAGCACCCCTTCGCCGGTGGTAAGAATCGCCGGTGACTCCGCACCGCCGGAAAGCGATACACGGAAGGAGGGTCCGTCCTGGTCATCGCCGGCATCGTCCTTCCCGTTTCCCTTACCCTTTCCGTTGCCGGCCTGAATTACGCCGCCGAGGAGCAAAAGGCCTACCGCAATTAACAACATTGCCGGCCCAAAAAGTCGAGAGCCCATTGGGTGTTTCATCGCAATAATCTCCTGTCGTTGCCTCCGCGGGAAAGGCAACTCTAATTTACTCCTCCCAACGCGGGTGTCAACGCCGCCGCACGAGTAGTTCGGCTAGTACTTACCCGCGGGAACGCCATTTCCGCGTTACTCTTTAGTGATCAAGCCACGCCTGCAACCAATAGACCTTCTGCGGGGGATCGTCATGGTGATCATGGCGCTCGATCATGTGCGTGACTTCTTCCACTACGACGCGCAGCTTCATTCGCCTGAGGACCTACGGTTCACGACAGGGGCGATCTTCTTCACGCGCTGGATCACGCACTTCTGCGCGCCGGTGTTTGTGTTTCTCGCGGGTGTGGGAGCGTATCTGTCGTTGCAGCGCCGGAACAGGCCGGGCGAGTTGTCGCGCTTCCTGTGGACGCGCGGGCTGTGGCTGATCTTGGTCGTCGAGATGATCTTCGTGGCGGGCGCGATCAATTTCCGCTGGCCGTTCCAATTGGTGATGTGGCAGGTGATTTGGGCGATGGGATGGTCGATGATCGCGCTGGCGGGGTTGATGTATCTGCCTTGGCGGTGGCTGGCAGTGGGCAGCGTGGCGATGATCGCGCTGCACAACACGCTTGATGGAGTGAAGCCCGAGGCGTTCGGCTCGTTTGCGTGGCTGTGGCACATTCTGCACGTGCCGTTCGCGATGATCACGCTGCCGGGAGGCGTACCGGCGATGGTGTTGTATCCGCTGATTCCGTGGGTCGCCGTGATGAGCGCAGGCTACTGCTTTGGCCGCGTGTACGACCTCGAGCCGGAGCGGCGGCGCCGCATGTTATGGATGCTGGGCGCGGGGCTGACGGCGGGGTTCCTGGCGTTGCGCTTCTCGAACCTGTATGGCGATCCCAACCTGTGGTCTCCGCAAGCGACGCCCGGGTTGACGGTGATGTCCTTCCTGAGGGCGAACAAGTATCCGCCATCGCTCGTGTATCTGCTGATGACATTGGGGCCGGCGATTCTCGCACTGGCGGCGCTCGACCGCACGACGGTAGGCGACGCCAACCCGTTCCTGGCTTTCGGACGTGTGCCGATGTTCTACTACCTGCTCCACTTCAATCTGATCCACGCGCTGATGGCCGTGCTCGCATGGTTCACGTATGGGCGCGCGGACTTCGTGTTCCAATTGCCGAAGTCGGTCAACCCAATGGCGTCCGGGTTTCCACCGGACTACGGCTACTCGCTGGCGGTGACCTACCTCATATGGATCGGCGTGGTAGCGGCGTTGTATTGGCCGTGCCGGTGGTTTGTGGAGGTCAAGCGGCGGAACCGGTCGGCTTGGTTGAGTTATTTCTGACCAGAGCGAAACTGCTTCTCCTCGCCATAGAGGGTCAACAGCGGATGCTTCACGATGGCTCGGAATTCATAGGTGCGGCCTGGGAGAAGCGGCGGTGTCGCGACGGTGTAGGTCCCCGCGGCGGTGCGCCTGACGAGTGAGGTGGCGCGCCATGGACCCATGCGTTCGGTGAGGTCCATACCGGTCGTATCGCGGTACTCGAAACCGGCTTGTACGGTGGCTGCGTCGCCGAGGGCAGTGATGTTGCCGGTAAGGGCGGCGGTTCGCGAGGTGGCATTCCAGCGCGCCGAACTGGATTCAACACGTGGAGGCGTGAGCGCGGGCTTTACGTTGGTCAGTTTGATGACGGTAGGGTTGGGCCACTTGCGATCGTTGTAGATGCGCTGGGCGTGCATGGCGCGGATGTGGAGGCCGGAGGCGTCCTGCTTCCAGGTGGTTTTGGGCACGACACCGGGCTGATACTCGAGCACTTCGTCGTTCTGGCTGAGGACGCTGGCGGTGGTATTGGGCGAGGCCTTCACGGAGCGCAGTGTGATGTCCTTCCACTCGCCATACTTCCAGCGTTCCTTCGGCTTGACGATGACGTAGAGGGTGTCCCCATCCGGATTCTCCGCATCACCAGCGGGACCAACGCTGGGCGCGGCGGGAGATGCCCGCACAGCTTCAAATGGTGCTTCGGCGGAGAACCCTTTGCGCTTTTTGGTGAACCAGTAGTCGCCTTCATTGGTAATGACCCAAGGGCGAACGCCGTGGATGGATTCACCGTTGATGAACATCCAGAGGGCGATTTCGCGGAGGCGCTCCTCCTGTTCGATGGGGAGTTCGCCGTCGGGTTTGGGTCCGATGTTGAGAAGAAGGTTACCGCCCTTGGCGCGCGTTTCGATCAGCAGGGAGATAAGCTGGATGCCGGTTTTGTAGGACTCGTTGGTGGGCTTGTAGTGCCATTGCGTGCCCATGGTGATGCAAGCCTCCCAGGCGGCGTCGAGCGGGACCCCGGGGACGTACTGCTCGGGTGTTTCGATTGCGCCTCGGGTAACGACGAGATTGGGCTGAAGCTGCCAGGCGAGTTCCTTGAGACCTTCGGGCGGGCCGTCGAAGAACATGACGTCGATGGGGCCGTAGTTGGAGAGAAGTTCGCGGACCTGTGCCAGGTCGTGTTGCATGAGGCCGGGATTGTTGGCGGGGAAGACCGACGGGACGTTGCGGGCGAGTTGCTTCCCGTTCTTGTAGAGCCACCAGAAGTCGTCGGGCGAAAAGTACATGCCGGGGGCGATGCCCTCTGCGCGGAAGGCGTCGAGGATCTCGCGCGTCGTGTCGCGGGCAAACGGCGTCTTCATGATGCTGAAGTCGGTGGTCTTCGAATCGAACATGGTGAAGCCGGCATGGTGCTTGGTAGTGAACACGACATAGCGGATACCGGCGAGTTTCGCGAGGACCGCCCAGTCGGTTGGGTTAAACTTGCGCGGGTTGAAGGTGCGCGGGAGGTCGTCGATGAAACGGGAGAGGTAACCCTGAGAGGCGCCGACCATGGAGTGGCTGATGACAGAGCCGAGTTGGGAGTCGACGCTCCAGTGGATGAAGAGACCGAAGCCCTGATCGCGGAACCATTCGAGGCGCTCGGGTTTGTTGCCCGGCGACTGCGCCAGCAAAGCAGTAGCAAATAAGAAGGCTAAGCCTCGGTTAACGCATCGCATAGATATCGTAAGTTACTCTCATTTTCGTCATGTCGACTTCTCCGGTTCCGACGCACTGCAGGCGGTTCAGCCACAAGTAGTCGGGATGCCCGGTGTAGTAACGGGGCACAATTCGCAATTGAACCGTTGGCGGCGGGGTGCCGGCGACAAACTTCGCGTATCCATCGGGCCCAAGCTCGGCGACGCCTCCATAGGTTGTGTAGATCAGCGCGCCATCCTCCGACTCGATCGTGCCTCGCACGTCGAGTATCCCGATGCCGTCGGGACGGATGGTGAGCCAATCGCCGCCGACAGGACGGAAGCGTCCGCGCAGTTTCGGACCGTGAATTTCGCCAGCCGTGACATAGACATTCACGCGAATGCCTTCGGCAAGCGGACCGATGACCTCGGGCGGAGTGACGGTGGCCCAGTAAGAAAAGATGTGTTCGAGCGAAGGTTCGCCGTGAAATTTAGCGGTAGAGGTTGGAGGCACTGAATCTCCTTTGCTGGAATATGATACCCCTTCATGCAAATTCCCAACTTCCGGTATGTCGTGGCGGCGCTGCTGTTGCTGGCGACGATGATCAACTACGCCGACCGGCTGATGCTGAGCGTCGTCTCGGTGAATGTGCGGAACGAGTTTGGGATGACGGAGCAGGACTACGGGCAGGTGATCAGCCTGTTCATGCTGGCCTACGCGATTATGTACGCGGGGTCGGGGCCGATTTGCGACCGGTTGGGGACGCGGAAAGGTTTTGCGGTATTCATCGCGCTGTGGTCGGTGGCGGCGGTGGGGCATGCGACGGCGGTGGGGAAATGGTCGCTTGCGGGGTGGCGGTTTCTGTTGGGGCTGGGCGAGCCGGGGAACTGGCCCGCCGCGGCGAAGGCGGTGGCCGAATGGTTCCCGGTGGAGCAGCGGGCGTTGGGGATCGGGCTGTTCAATGCGGGCTCGTCGTTGGGGTCGGCGCTGGCGCCGCCTGTGGTGGCGTATCTGACGTTGAACTACGGATGGCGGAGCGCATTCATTGCAGTAGGGGCTCTGGGATTTGTGTGGCTGGCGGCGTGGCTTGTGCTGTACCAGCCTCCACATTTGAGTAAATTCATCACGCCAGGCGAGTGGGCGTTTCTGAAAGGCAAGGTTCGGCCACCGGAAGAAGCGGTTCCCGCGAAATTAGCCAAGGGCGAGTGGTTACGGGTGCTCCGGCTTAAGGAGTGTTACGCGCTGGTGGCGGCGCGATTCTTTACCGACCCGGTGTTGTACTTCACGATCTTCTGGCTGCCGGAGTACTTACGCAAGGAGCGTGGGTTCGATTTAGCAATGGTGGGTAAGTATGCTTGGGTGCCGTTTATCTTCGGGGACATTGGGTATATCTTCGGCGGGTGGGTATCGGGGCGCTTGATCCGGCGCGGTGTGCCGTGGATTAAGGCGCGAACGGCGGTGCTGGTGCTGGGCGCGTCGATGATGCCAGTGACGATTCTGGCGCCGCGGGTACCGGAGGCTTGGATGGCGATTGCGGCAACGTGCGTGGCGATGCTGGGGCACGCACTGTGGATTTCGAACTTACTCACGCTGCCGACCGATATGTTCCCGGCGTCGCGGGTAGGAACGGCAAGCGGGTTGTCGGGAATGGGGGGTGCGATTGGCGGGATGCTCGCGAATATGGGGACGGGGTATGTGGTCGCGGCCTATGGATACACGCCGGTGTTTCTGGTCGCGGGGCTAATGCATCCACTGGCGCTGGGGATCGTGAGCTGGCTGTTGATCCGCTACTGGTGGAAGCGCGAGGTCACCTGATAGCGCGCTGGGCGCCGATGAACATCATGGTATGCGGGATGTAGCCGTGGACGTCCATGGTGCCAAGCCCTGAAGAGAACGGCGGGCCCCAACGCTCGCTGCCCATCGGAAAGTAGTTCTGCGAAGCGAGCATGGGAAGCGAGTGTTCCGGAGCGGAGCCTTGGTGGAAGCGCACCGAATTCCCGCTGTGGAGTTGTTTGGAGGCGGCCTTTGACGAGGAGATGATACCGTCGAAGTCGATGACCTTCTTCACGCGGCCACCCGCACCCGAGCCTGCGCGGAAGCTTGCCGAATAGGCGATTCCCGCGCTGAAACTGGCGACGACGAGCGATCCGACGGATACCGGCGGGGCGGTACTGGAGTTTGAACCGGCCGTAACGAGACCTAGGATTTGGGAGAAGATCTTCTCCCAGTTGCGCGGGAGGATGCCACAGGAACCGGCCGAGCTATTGGTCATGAGCGGCATGACGAGAATCTGGCCTGTCTTGGCGGCGCAAAACTGTTTCGCCATGAGGTCGGTCATGTAGTGGAAGATGCCATCCCAGCCTGCCTTCGATTTATAGGCCTTGTCGTCATAGCCAGCCTGACCGGGGGTCGGATGGAAGAAGAGCAGCACATCGCGCGGAGCGGTGACGCCATCTGGCACGACGACGCCGAACCAGTTCGGGACGACATCCTCGAAAATTTGGAAATACTGAACGCTGCCGCTTCCCGAGACCGTTGTCCATTCGAAGACCTTGTCGTGGGTGAGCGAGGCTTCAACTGGTGAGTAAGCGTCGCCGCCGACGTGATTGGCGCGCCCGTTGGGAGGGGCCATGCGGGAGACGTTGAGTTTGAGGGCCACCTCGGCGACCGGGTGGAACTCGAGTTGGACTGTGTCCCAAGTTTCCCACTTGACGGTATTGGCGAACAGCTTGTCGCGAACGACCGATTTTTTTCGCGCGCTCGGTTTCACGGTGACAGTCCAGAGACTGGAGTCGCCCGCGCTGCCAGATTGGGCGATCATGAGGTCGTCACCTTCATTGGCGACGAAGAGCGGCTGGCCGCTGAAGTCCACACTGCCCCAGACACCGATCACTATGGAGTTGCCGTTCACGACGACGGTTTGTCCGGAGATGCGCTCGCCACTGGGGTGTTTGTGGAAGTGGGACATGAGCCCAGGATAGTCTAGCCACAAACGCAGAATAAGAACTAAGCCGCCATTTGTTTGTTTGCGCAGCAGCGTTTGTACTTCAGACCAGAGCCGCAAGGGCATTGAGCGTTGCGGCCCGGGGTAACCGGGCGCGTGATGGATGTTGAGGGTGCGGCTATAGCGGCAGGACGTCGTTGTGCACGGAAGCCGCTGCGTGAAGTGTTGCGGGCGACGATAGCGAGGAGCGGGACGTCCGCAAGTTCGGGGTCTTCCTGCTGCATTTGGCGCGCGAGCTGGAGGCGGCGGAGTTCCTCGTAAGCGTAGCGGGCTTGCCGCTGGTTGGAAGCGAGCATACGCATCCAGCGCGGGGTTTCCTTGTGGAGGAGGTGCGGATCGGCCTCAAGGTGGCGCATGAGGTACGAAGCGAGGATGGATAGGTTGACGAGTTGGCTGAAGAACATTTCTTCGAGCTGACCGACGGGGTTGAGTTCGGAACGGAGCTGATCTGCGAGGGCAATCATCTTGCTTTCAGTATGACATACGCCTATGTCAAGAAATTCCCGGTAAGCTTATGAAAATAAATGAGAAAATACGTGTCACCGCGTTGTCACGGGTTAGCAGGGACGGCTGCCGAAGAAGTAGCCGAGAAGGAGATGGTGTGCAGCGGAAGAGGAATGAGCCGCCGATGGACGCGGATGGACGCCGATAAGATTGGCTGACATACCAAGCCGCCAGTGGTTCGATGCGGAGGCCTGGGACCGGCAATTTGAAGCCGTTATCACGCCACCAACCCCGCTCTCAGCAGCAGCGCCGTTGGATCCGGGTCGCGGCCCATGAGGGAGCGGAAGAGTTGGGCGGGTTCTTCGGAGTCGCCGCGTTCGAGGATATTGCGGCGGAATTGGAGGCCGGCGTCGCGGGAGAAGACGCCTTTCTCGCGAAATAGGGAGAACGCATCGGCGTCGAGAACTTCGGCCCACTTATAGGAGTAGTAAGCGGCGGCGTAGCCGACGGGGTTGGCGAATAAGTGAGTGAACGCCGCGATCATGGCGTGATCGTCGGGGAGCGGCGCGGGAGAGTAGTGTTGCAGGATGCGTTTGGAATAGGCGATGACGTCGCCGTCGCGGGAGGGGTCGTACTGGCGGTGGAGGGCGAGGTCGGTGACGCCGAAGCTGAGCTGGCGCATCTGACCGTTGGCGGCGCGGAAGGTGCGGGCCGCGACCATCTTCTGGAATAAGTCTTCGGGGAGGGGTTCGCCGGTTTCGTAGTGGCGGGCAAAGAGGTCGAGCGACTCGCGTTCCCAGCACCAGTTTTCCATGATCTGGGACGGGAGCTCGACGAAGTCCCAGGCGACGTTCGTGCCCGCGAGGTGATGAAGCTCGACTTTGCTGAGTAAGTGGTGGAGTAAGTGGCCGAATTCGTGAAAGACGGTTTCGACGTCGCGGTGGGTGAGGAGAGCGGGCTTGCCGCCGACGGGCGGGTTCATGTTGCCGCACATGAGTCCTAAGTGGGGAGCGAAGCCCGATGGCGTGGGACCGCCCGTGCGGAAAGAGTCCATCCAAGCGCCACCGCGTTTGTTTTCGCGGGGATACCAGTCGGCGTAGAAGCCGCCGATGAAGGTGCCGTCGGTGTCGAGAATCCGGTAGTAAAGAACAGCGGGATCCCAGCCAGCGATGTTGGGGTCGCGCTCGACGCGAACGCCGTAGAGGCGTTGCACGAGGTCGTACATGCCGGCAAGGACGCGCTCCATGGGGAAGTAGGGGCGGAGCTGTTCTTCGTCGAAGTCATAGCGGGCCTGGCGAAGTTTTTCCGAGTAATAGGCGGTATCCCACGCTTGCAGAGCGGGAGCGTGCTCTCCTTCAAGTTCGCGCCGGAAGGCGGCGAGCTGATCGTTTTCCTTTTCGAAAAAGGGATCGGTCTTGGCTCTGAGATCGAGGAGGAACTGCAGGGCGCGTTCGCCGTCGTGAGCCATTCGATCTTCGAGAACGAGGTCGGAGAAGTCGGCGTAGCCGAGCATGTCGGCCTTCTTGCGACGGAGATCGAGAATGCGAACCACGAGGGCGCGGTTGTCGCGCGGCTCGGCCGAGCAGCGGCTCATGTAGGCGCGGTAGAAAAGCTCGCGGGTGGGAGCGTGGTCGAGGTAAGTGAGGACCGGAACGTAGCTGGGGGCCTGGAGTGTGAAGCGCCAGCCTTCGATGTTCTTGGCTTTAGCGGATTCGCGGGCGGCGTCGATGGCGCTGGGCGGGAGGCCGGCGAGAAGGGCTTCGTCGGTGATGACATGCTCAAACTCGTTGGTGGCGTCCAAAACATTTTGCGAGAACTTCGTGGTGATCTCGGCGAGCTCGACGTCGATTGCTTCCATGGCCCGCTTGTTCTCAGGCGAAAGGTCGGCACCGCTGCGGCGGAAATTCTGGAGCGTCTTGGTGAGGTAGCGTTTGCGGACGCCGGTGAGGGCGGCGGCTTCGGCAGTGGCGGCGTATTCCTTGATGGCGCGCCAGAGGCCTTCGTGGAGCGGGATGCGGGCGTAGAAGGCCATGACGAGCGGCTCAACCTTGTTGAACGCTTCGCGGAGCTCGGGCGTGGTGGTGGTGGCTTCGAGGTGGCGGACAACTCCGAAGGCGACGTCAAGGTCCTCGGACAGGACGTCGAGGGCGGCCATGGTGTTGGCAAAGGTGCGCTCGGGGCCGCCGGGAGGTATGGGCGCGGCGATGGCTTCGAGGCGCTCTTCGGCGCGGGCGAGCAGCGTCTGCATGGCGGGCTCGACGTGCGCGGGTTGAATTTCAGAAAAAGGGATCTGAAATGGGAGATTGACAAGGGGATTGGGTTCACTCATTGGTAGCTGTGTTCTTCGCGAGAATCTTTTCCGTGACGGTGCGTGAGTGCTCGGTGGCGGTTTCGATGGCGGAAATGAGCATGGAACGGAGGCCGTGGGCTTCGAGCTCATGGATGGCGGAGATGGTGACGCCGCCCGGGGTAATGACCTGGTCGCGGAGGACGGCGGGATGGATGCCGGTTTGCTTCACGAGCTTGGCCGCGCCGAGGACGGTTTGTTCGGCGAGCCGGATGGCGACGTTGTGCGGGAGCCCTTGTTTGAGGCCGCCGGCGATGAGAGCTTCGATGATCATGTAGATGTAGGCGGGGCCCGAACCCGAGAGGGCGGTGACGGCGTGCATGTGGTCCTCGTCGACGAAGGAGACGACGCCGATCGAGGAGAAAATGCGTTCGACGAAGGTGATGTGCTCGTCGGTGGCGAGTGAGTTGTAGGAGATGCCGGTGGCTCCCTCTCCGACGACGCAGGGGATGTTGGGCATGGCACGGAAGATGGGCAGACGGCGGCCGGTGAGGTGCTCGATTAATGCGATGGGGAAGGCGGCGGCGAGCGAGATGAGGATGCGGCCTTCGCGCAGGGCCCAGCGGATTTCCTGAAGGACCTGGGGCATGACGGAGGGTTTGAGGGCGAGAATGATGACGTCGGCGTTGTCGACGGCGGCCAGGTTGCCGCAGGGAAGACAGCGGATGTTGAACTGTTCGGCGACTTCTCCCGCATGTTCGGTGGTGCGGACGGTGGCGGTGAGCTGGTCGGGGGTGGCAATACCAGCCTTCAACATGCCGCCGATGACGGCGGAGCCGATGTTGCCGGCGCCAAGGATGGCGTAGCGCGGGGAAACGGACACTGTAATAGTTTAGCTGGGGGAGTGGTCGAGCTTCGGACCGCAGCAAGCTGACGGTCCTTAGTCTACGGCAGGCAATTGATCGGGAGATAGTAAGCGCCGTAAACTCCCTTCCCTTGGGAGGGCGATCCACCCCTCGGCACCGGCAGCATCGAGATCAATTTCTGGCACAGGATCACAGAGTTTCATAGCGGCGGCTCTGGCAACCAGCGCGGCTACGAAAGCGTCGAAACAGTCAGGCGACTTGCTGCAAGTTTCCTCAGTGGATCCCGCAAACCTCAGCCAGCCACCTGTGGCCGCGCTGAAGGCACCAAAGTTGGCGCACCCCCATCGGTCCCGTGCGGCCCGAGGATAAACCTCCACAAACACTCCGGTTCCGGTGCGATCAATCCGGCCATGGATCTGTTCCATTCGTGATAGAAATGCCGCAGCACGGAATGCCGTACACGCGATGCGATCAGACGACACGCTCAGAGGCCACCTTGTAGTGGCTTGCTGGACATGAAGATCCGTGCGACGAAGCTCGTGACCGGAGGCAACGGGCCACAGTTGCCGTTGAAGGTGAGAGACGACGGCGTTTGTGAATGCTTGTGGCCAGCCGAAAGGCACATCCATCCCAATCTTGTCTGCAACATTAACGTAGCTCTCTATGTCCGAATCGGAGACATTTAGGCAGTAGCTACGGACAATTGCCTCGGTACCGGTCCATTCGATCACACAAAGTGCAGTTCGCTTTGGCAGCGACGCGAAATCAACGCCAACGGTGATCATTCGAACCATGATGAACGAGACATAGGGCCGCTGCACAGTCTGGCGGAATGTCCAGCGTCATTGGCCGAGTCTCGGCCCCAAGCCCAGCGCACGGCCGAGGCGGAGCCACTTGGAACCGGCAGCAGCGCGGATGATGACCTTCTGCGTGGCGAAACTTTGGACGAGTTCCGCAAGCGCGGGGCGGATGAGAGTAAGTTCGGTCTTGGAGGCGAGGATGGGGAGAGAACAGGGAGATGGGAAAGCGACGCCGAAGTTTTCGTTCCCTTCGCAGAGAAACGAAACGTGAGTGAAACCGGCGAATGCGAGTTGGGATTTGAGCTCGTTTTCGGAGAAGAGGCGGAGTTCGAGGGTCGCGCCGTGGCCACCATGAAAGACGAGGTTGTCGTGGACGCGATAGGAACCATCGGGATAGTGGCCGACGGCAACGAGCTTGCCATCCACTTCGGTGACTTTCAGAGCCGTAGCGGTGGGGAAGTGATCTTCGGTCTGCTCGCCTAAGCCAAAGGGGACGGTGAGGAGGAGGAAGCCGGTGGGCTTGAGCAGACGCGAGAGGGCTTCGAAGGCGCGGCTGACGGGCGACATAACGTGCTCGAGAACTTCGCTGCAGATGAGAAAGTCGAAGAGGCCAAGCTCGGGCGGAGGCGGCTCGGTGAGATCAAGAGACGGCTCCTGGTGGTAGTAAGTGTTCGTGTAAGTGAAGAAGCGTTCCAGCGGGCGGGCGAGCATGGGCAGGTCGGAGATGCCGAGGCCGCGGATGGATTTGAGTTGGGGGAAGTCGCATAGGGCGATGTCGCAGCCGAAGAGGGCGCGGGAGAGAAGGAGAGCGACGGCTCGTTGCCGGA
>DASRHX010000257.1:0-4519 GCA_035650295.1 Bryobacteraceae bacterium
ACGCACCCACGTTCGCAATCAACTGTCCGGCAAGTTTTTCCCACGGGGCCAGCCCAATGACGTCGTCCAGCAATCCCGTAAGGAATACGACGCCCGCCGAAAGGATGAGGGGGACGATGAGCGGCATGGTGGCAAAGAGATTGGAATGCGACTCAGATACGAGCGCCAACAGGACGTAGGGCGTTACGTAGGCGATTGCGATCGGGATGCCGCCAATACGCGGCACTGCGCGTTGGTGCAACTTGCGCGCGCCATCGGGTTCGTCAACCAGGTTGTATCTTATGAACGCATTCCGCACCAATGGCGTCAGCAGCAACGTTATGGAGAAGGGAACGAGGCTGATTCCGATCAGTGTCTGCATGTCCATCGCTCACGCCCTCTTGTTCGTTGGCGGCGGACTGGGGCGTGGAGCCTCCATGACCGCCCGATAAAGCCGCAGAATGCTGTCGGCCATCACTTCCCGGCTAAAAAGCCGCTGTGCGCGCTCGCGTCCGGCCGCGCCCATTGCCAACCTTGTCTCTTCGTCCGAAAACAGGGACTGGAAAGCCTGGGCCAAGGCCCGCGGGTCGCCCGGCTGCACCACAAGACCCGTTTCGCGATGACGGTTGACCGCTCGAACTCCGGTAGGTAGATCGGTACTCACCACCGGCAGACCAGCCCCCATGGCTTCCACCATCACGAGCCCGAACGCCTCGCTTCGTTCGCAGGAAGGAAGGCAGAAAACATCGGCTTCCTGATAACACCGAAGCAGTTCCGTGCTGTCTACACGTCCCTTCAGATGCACTCTGGATGCCAATCCTAAACGCCCAATGAGCGCCACCAACTCGCCGCGCATCTCTCCGTCGCCGACCAGCGTCAACTCGCCATCCCATAGCGGCATCGACTCGATGAGGAATTGAAACCCTTTGTAGTAGCTCAACCTGCCGACGGCCAGCACACGCCGCCGCGAAGCGCCTCGGCGCGAAGCGGGATTCAGCTCCAGAAATGGCCGCAGGTCGATTCCGAACGGAATTACGAAACACTTCTCGCGCCAGTTGCGCAATACGTCCGAACCGTCGATGAGTTCCTGGCTGCCGGCAATAATGGCCTCGGCGCGCCGCAGCCCCCGTTTCAGAATGGGACGATAAAGCCATTTCAGTTTCCATTGACGAACGATGTCGCTGTGATAGTGAATCACCAGCCGGCCGCGATGGCCTGTTACAAGGAAGAGTGCCAGCGCAAGCGGATTTGGTTCGTGCAGGTGTACGATCGCGGCCGGTTTGCGCCGCAAGGCTGCCCACAATCCTGGTGTGATCGGTTGCGAACACAACGTGCGCCAGTTCGCCAGGCGTGTGAGGTGGAAACCTGCGGCGTTGTCCTCCTCCAGACAGTCCTTGTCGTTAGCCACGACAACGCTCAACTCGACATGGTGCGAGATGGTTTCGCAAATGTCCTTCAACACCGTTTCCATCCCACCCCAGCGAGGCGGATAGTATTTGCCGATTTGCAGAACTTTGATCATCGGCAGGCCACCGCACGCATGCTCCACCAGCGCTCGGCGCGATCGGCCGCCAGACAGGCTCCGCAGCATGCATAGAAATAGCCCATCACTCGCCAGTTGTAGGGGAATTCGCCGAACAGCGAGGCGGTAGCCAGGCCGAACAAAGCCGCTTGGAGTCCCGAGGCTAGGGCGCGCAGCTCGGGCTGAACGCTTTGCATCGAGATCCGCTTAAACCGCCGCCACAACTGCACAAACAATGCGCACCACAACAGGAATCCGAAGAGCCCGGCGTCGTACCAAATGGTGAGTGGAAAGTTGTAAAGGCTCCGGCTGAGGCCATTGGTGAACTTCGCCAGATGCTGTTCGGCCACGAAGCGGTATGCGGAATGGCCGTGTCCGGCGAACCAATAACTGTCCCACTCAAAGACGGGCGCGTTGAGCATGATGTTCAGACGGCTGCCGGCTGAGCCATCGATTGCCAACTCCTCGAACACGATGGACTCGAACCGCACCCAAGTGGTGGCCCATAGATTGGGGAACAGGAGCTGAGTGGCGATGACTAGGGAAATGAGACCGAATATGACTGCGGCAGTTTGGCCGAAGGTAATTCTGCGAAGTCGATTGTAAGCGACACCCGCAGCCAGAATGGGAGTACGCGACGCGCTGAGGAGAACCCCCACGATGGCCGCGGCAACCGTTGCCACGTGAACGGCTGTGTTTCGCCGTCTGCATTGGGTGGCGTACGCGAGGGCGATCGATCCGCCAACCATCATGAAGACGCCAAAATTTACGGGATCTTCCGATGCTCCGAAGCGTAGCGGGTCGAGCGTACCGAAGAAGCTCGAGGCGCGTGGAAATAAACCGGCGGATCGATAGGACGCTGTACGGAACGCTTCAACGATTTCGTATGCGGCGAAAATCGCTGACGCCAAGAGCGTGACGGTGAGACAGCGGCGCACAATCTTGAGCAGCGCTTGTGTGCGGGCCATTGGCATCACCGCGGGAATCAGAATCAACACCGATGCATACTGAAGCCATTTCAGGTAGTAGAGAAAACTCACCATCGATTGCGAAAATTCCAGCCTCGTTGTATTCAACGCGATCACCAACGGGTAGAGAGCGGCTAGTCCGAGCAGGCCCGCCGGGAAAAGCTCGATGCGCTTGCCCGCGCGAGTAATCTGGCGCAGCATGGCACCCAGCAGCAAGGCCAGAATCAACGGATCGTCCAGCGCAAAGTACAGGCCTCGCGTGCTTACTTGCTGTGCGCCGAGACGGTCCTCCACGACGCGGATCACGGGAAATATGGGCGTGCTCAGCAGCAGCAGGCCGACCAGCTTTTCAGGCGCCTGCCAGGCGAGCCAAAAACTGAATGGCAGCGCGGCCCACACCATCATCGGCTGACCCTCGATGTAGGCGGCCAGTCCAACGGCGACGATAAGCAAACCGAGAAGGTTGGGCAGGAAAGCCCGGCCCTGTCCGGCCGTATGCTCGCGGTACGATTCGGCTACAGGCGAAACGCAAATGGTCCCGAGCTCGCCGGAATGAACTCTCTGTTGGGATTCAGTCACCAATTCGCACTCTCTCTCAGGCCATCCTCCGCGCCGACAACCAGTGCGCGACGGGGCGGAACCCACCGGTCTGGTACTCCCCTCCCAGCCAAATCAGAATCAGACAATTCCATCCCATAACCTGGAAAAGCGGCGGCCAAGTGGGCCGCACCAGGTAGATCGACGCCGCGCCGCAGCCGAGCACCACCAGGAACCGAATCCAGATGCGTGAACCGAGAGGGAGATTAAGGCCACTACCCCAACTGGCGGCAACGGTCCCTGCGACGAAGCCGATCACAAGCGCCAGCGGCATCGCGTAAACGCCCAGTTGGTGAGCGAGAACCGGCACGCTCGCCAGGTTCGCTACCAGTGCGACGATGACCCACCGCGTGCTCTTGGCTGCGCTTCCCAACACGGATTCGCCGGTCAAGGTTACCGAATACAGCCCATAGGACAACGCGGCCATCGCGAAGAGCACAACCAGGCCCGGCTGCCGCGAGTAGGGCTCGCCCAGCAGCGCCTGCAAGACGCCCGCGCCATTGGCGGCGGTCATGGCGGCGGCAAAGGTTCCAGCCAGAACGATACAAGCGCGCACATCGGCCAGGATGCGGCGCGCCGAATCCGGGCTGGCCGCCGCGCGAGTGGTGAGGGTTGGGACCACGGCGTCGACGCAACTGTTAATGAACACGACCGCGAGTGAGTAGAACCGGCGCAGCACGTAGTAGGTCACCAACATCTCGACTTGAAAGAACATCGCCACCAGCAACTGATCCAACTGCGTTGCCCCGTGACGGAGCAGCGAGCTGAAATAGTAGTGGCGCGAATCGGACCAGAACTCTCTCCAGGCGGCCACACCGGTTCCATTGGATAACCACTCGCGCAGCGGTTTCACCGCGGGCAGCAAACTGGCGGCCGAGAGAATCACGGTGAGGCGCAGGAAGGGCTCGAATCCCCAACCGAGGGCATAGACGGCGGCGATGGGAACGAGACGCTGCGTCAGACTGAACCATGTGTTCCAGACGGCAAGGCGGCGCATGTCGCCGAAACATTGGAGAACTACCAGAAAGCTGCCGGAAAAGCTTTGCAGCACCATGGCGAGCAGCGACAAAGTCCAAGGCGCGAGGTACCCCGAGGGAGCCACAAGGTCCGGCCGTCCGGCCCAGCCGCCATACCAAGTCACGAAGCCACAAATCAATAGGGGTCCGGCCGTGCAATAGAGGTACGTTCGGATCATGCGCGAGGCGTACGCCGGATCGCTCAACCACAGCACGGACAATTGCCGCACCAGCCACGTACCCATGCCCATTCCCTTGAGGGCTTCCATCCAGGTCGCGGCAAGCGACGCAAACGCAAGAATGGCCACGTCGGCAGGCGTGAATGATCGCACCGTGGCGACCAGCCAAACGAGATTCGCTCCCAGAGCGAACCCACGTCCGGCCAGCAGCGCCACAAGATTGATCAGAACCCGGTTCCTAGCCAGCGACCACGCGCT
>DASRHX010000258.1:0-4550 GCA_035650295.1 Bryobacteraceae bacterium
CCCGCCACGATCAGGCTTCCCAGAAACAACATGCTCAGGCCGATCCTGATCATCGCGCGCGAAGATAAGGAACGCCGCCGACTCACTCCAGTGCGAACTCTGCTACGATTGACAAATGATCGGATGCCTTGGATTGCGGAATCCACGCTTTGACGGCAACGACGCCTTTGGAGATCCAGATGTAATCGATCCGGCTCAGTGGGCGGGTGCTCGAAAAAGTGAAACCATTGCCATTGCCGGCTATGTTCCAGACGTCCGTCAGGAACTCGCTTAGCCGTTTGTGAATCTGGCTGCCCGGGCCATCGTTGAAGTCGCCGCACACAATCACCGGTCGATCCGGCGCGGCCTCGCGCACTTCTCTGATCTGCGCGACATTCCTGAGCCGTTCCGCCGCGCTGCGATAATCGAGGTGCGTGCTCATGAACAACAGCTTTCGCCCTTCGACTCCGAGTAGCGCTTGAAGCAACCCGCGTTGCTCCTGTGCTTGCGTCATCGAGTAATGCAGGTTCGTTACTTCCAGAATCGGGAAGCGCGTCAATATGGCGTTCCCGTACTCGCCGCCTTGATAATCAATGTTCTTCTCAAAAACAAAATTCATCCCGGTAAGGCGTGCCAATTCCGCCGGCAAATCGCGACGGGCCGTCCGTAGCGTGCCGCGGTCGACCTCCTGCAATGCCACGATGTCGGCCTTCTCGAGCTTGATCAACTCCGCAATCCTTTCCAGATCGAATTGGCCGTCGGGGCCCTGACCGTGATGGATGTTGTAAGTCATGACACGGAAAACCTTCGTCTTGAACTCTTCGCAGAATCCCGAGACCAGCGACAACCCCAGCAGCAAAAACGACAGGACCCCTCTCATCTTTCGCCCCAACATCCCGTTCTCCCTTCGAACATTCAACCCCGAATCGGTCGGAGTGTGGATTCAGGCTGGGTGCTATGGCGGTTGAGCTTTTGGAGCGAGCCGGTCGTTCGGGTCGTGTTGGGTTCTGGCATACGGCGTTTTTCGGGCGGCGGGACCTGTTTCTCGGAGGAAGAAGGTCAAGATGAGGGCGATGGCGACGCCGAGGAGGAGTGGCTTGAAACCGGCCTGATAGTGTTCCAGCGACATCTCATTTGCGCCTGCGGACACCTCGACCAGGCGCGCTCCGAAGACGGGGCCGAGGAGCGCGCTGAACGTGAAATTGAGAAAGTTGATGACGCCGGTGGCTGAGCCGCCCAACTCCGGTGGGTTGGCTTCTTTGATGACTGAATACGGCAGCATCGCAGCGCCGGACGCCACACCCATAAGGATTCCGACAGCAGGCCCGCGGAGGATGGCAGGATCACCGAAGAGAACCCAGGCGAGCACGGCGAGCAACATGAGAGTGCCGGCGAGGATCACAGGTTTGCGGCGACCGAGACGATCGGAGATGAAGCCGAGGAGCGGGCAGCCAATGATCCAGCCAAGCGGAACGGTCGCGGCGAGCATCACGGCAGCTTCGTAATCGCGGCCGCGAGCCTCCTGGAGAAAGCGCACGCCCCAGGTCATTCCGAGAATCGTCGTGGGAATAAACAACAGACCGGAGATCAAGCCGCACAGAATGGATTGCGGATTGAGGAACACGGTCTTCAACGACCGGAACATGCCGGACCATCCGTGGCTGTCGGCGGTTGCGGCCCTCGGAGCTTCCTTCGGCAGGAACGCGAACAGGCCCACGGCGATCACCAGGCCGAGGACGCCGGCATAGATCCAGAATTTTCCCCATGGAACTCCGCGTTCGATCAAGGGCCCGACCACAAATTGCCCTGCCGACCCGCCGGCCATGCCGAACATTTGCGTAGCGCCGATCAACGACGCTGCCATCGTGGCGGGGAAATTTTTGGTGATCAAATATACAGCGCCGACAAGCGCAAATGCGCCGCCGGCGCCCTGGAGGAATCGGCCAATGTTGGCGGCGGCCACATTGCCCGTTCCGAAAAGCAGCGCGCCAATGCCGACCAGCGTCGCACCGATAGGGATGATTCGCTTCGGGCCGAACCGATCGATCGTGGCTCCGGCGACGACGCTGAACGGCGAGTAGCTGTAATAAAACATGCCTACGATCGCGGAAACGCCCATCGCGTTGACGCCTAAGGACTCGGTAAGTTGTGGGATCATGACACTCGGCGCGGAGCGGAGGGAGTACTGGTAGAAGTAGTATACCGCAACGAGCAACCACGCGCCCACGGCGGCAAGTGATAAAGTCGAACCCATGGTCTCAAAACGCCTTCAGGCCCGCCGCGCGAAAGCGGGCGATTGCCTGATTCAACCCTTCGCGCGATGGCGGTTTGGTGTCCTCCAGTAAATAATTCATGCCCGTGAGCCGCTTGTGCAGGTCGGGAGTCATGGCTTTGAGATCGAGCAGCACCAAATCAATCAGGGCCAAGTCCGTGTCGTCGAGGCGGCCGCCCAAATAGCCGTTGGAATCAAGCGCGGTGTGAACGCCCATATCCCTGGCGGCGGCGAACACGTTGAGAACGAACCGCTGTTGCAGCAACGGCTCGCCACCGCTAATGGTCAGTCCGCCTTTCATGATCTGCAGGTCGTGGCGGCACTTGCGAAGGATCGACTCAATGCGCGCAATGCTTCTCGGGCCATCATGCGTTCCTCGTCGGTGGGGATGACGAGCGCTGCTGTCTTTGAGTCGTCAGTGGAGATGCGTGATGGTTCGTTGCTGCGCGCAGCGCGATTCCGTTTGGGGTCGAGAGTCAGACCGATGCAATCGAGTCCCTGCAGGGCGAGCGCGCGCACTTGAGCGCTGCCCTGGCCGATGCCGCCGGTGAAAATCACCGCGTCCAACCCGCCCATCGCAGCGACGTAAGCGCCGATGTATTTGCGGACGCGATAGCAGTAGGCCTTGAGCGCGAGCAACGCGCGGTAATGTCCTTCATCGGCCACTTTGAGGATTTCGCGCATATCGCTGGAAATGCCGGAGAGCCCGAGCAGTCCGCTCTCGGTGTTCAGCAACTGTTCGCTCTCGGTTGCGGTGAGGCCTTCGGTGCGCTCCAAGAAGGCGAGCACGCCCGCTTCGATGTCCCCGCAGCGTGTGCCCATGATGAGGCCCTCGGCCGGTGTGAAGCCCATGCTCGTGTCCACCGAGCGGCCGTGATCCACGGCGCAGAGCGATGAACCGTTGCCCAGATGACAACTGACGAGCTGCAGTTGATCTGGACGGCGTTTCAAGAATTGCGCAGCGCGCAAGGAAACGTAATCGTGCGACGTGCCATGGAAGCCGTAGCGGCGGACACCCTTCTTTTCGTAAAGTTCGAACGGCAACCCGTAGAGATAGGCGTAAGCCGGCAGCGTGTGATGAAACGCCGTATCAAACACTGCGACATGCGGCACGGCGGGGAAAAGCCGGCGCATCTCGCGAATACCGGCGACGTTCACCGGGTTGTGCAATGGCGCGAGCGGATTGAGCGCCTCGAGCTCCGCGAGCACCTCGTTGGTAATGATCGTGCCTTCAGTGAAACGCTCGCCGCCATGCACCACGCGATGAGCCACGACACTTACCTCGCCTGCGCCGCCGATAACGCCGGAGTCCTTTGCCGTGAGACTCTCAACCATCGCCTTGAATGCGTCGGCGAAGGTGCTCTTCGGCAGATCGCGTTTCACCTCCCCCTGAGGCCTGTGGTGCACAAGCCGGGTCCCATCGATGCCGATGCGTTCGACCTGGCCACGCGCGTTGCGAGACTCGTCGGCAGTGTCATAGAAACTGTACTTGAGGGATGAGGAACCACAGTTGACGACGAGAATCTTCTCCGGCCGATCACCCTTGAGTTCGAGGCCGCAGGGGTCGCTGCTCTCGTGCAACGCGCCGATCCGCTGTTTGGGAAGATTGGGCGCATTCATGGCTTCACGGTGATCGGTAATACAGCAGCGGCCACGATGCCGCCGCGTCAGCACGTCAGCGTGGCGCCGTTGTTCGCTTAGGGGAAGATAACTGATGGGTTAGCGGAAGAGAAGGCGGGCGTTGATCCTTCCACCATGCGACGAGATCGTTCATGGCGCATTCCAGTTCTGAATCCATGGATGAGGCGACAACGCCGAGTTTGTTTCGTATGAGGCTGGCCCTGTCGGGCTGCAGTGGAGGTTGGCGCCACGTACGCAGCACCTCTTCCATCTCCCTTTTGCTTATCGATCTGCGTTTGACTTCCATGGATTGTCTCCTTTCTGCACGTTGTTAGAATTTAGCGGTATTTGATGGCGACGCCGACGAGTTTGCGCCCGCTTTCAGTGCCGCGATCCCACCACGCTCCGCTGACATAAGCGCCGGTCGGGAGAATGCCGTCGTAAACGATGACCACCGCGTCGGCTCCCATTTTCGCAGCTTCGGCGCGGAGTTTCTCTTCAACCTTGTTGACCGAAGGTTCGGGTTCGGCTGAAGCATCCAAATAAACCTCGCCTACGCGCTCGTGCGGGCGCATTGGCTCGGCGCGGAGAATCTCGACTCTGACGGGGTCGACCGGGGCATAATGAGTGGCGCCAGCGTATTGCATGTGCTGCGAATCGATGCTGGCGCAAGAGATCA
>DASRHX010000259.1:0-6692 GCA_035650295.1 Bryobacteraceae bacterium
GCCGCCCGCGACCACGCTCGGCAGTTGTCCGCCCATGTGAATCTTGTGCACCATCACGGGCAGGTCGACGGTGTTCCCCGTATCCGGGTCGGTGGTTTGCGGCGTATGGCACATGGCGCACAACTCAACGCTGCGGCGCGAGCCGCCATGCAGTGCGAGTGGATCGTGGCAGTTATTACAGCTTGCCGTGGTGACCACATCGCGACCCGTCCTTACCGCCGCTCCGTCCAAACGGAAGTGGTAGACATCGTCGTCATAGTTCGTCGGGAGGTCGAATTCGGAAAGGTTGCGGGAACCGTAAGCGCCGATGGCGTAGACTGCATCGCGGGCTGCGTTGGCTGGCAACTTCCTGCCGAACGTGTACCAATACTCTCCATCGGCAATCTTTTGCCACGTACCGCCCGTATCGCTTCCTGCCTGTGTGGCCGATTGACCCGTAAGAGCACTCGTTTGCACGCGCGTCGTGAAGGCCGTGTACTGGCTTTGTCCGGAAGGAATCGAGGCGAGGATGAAGCTCGTTGCGACCGTTCCGGGCGTTTGAATGCCCTCGCGGTCGAGACCTGCCGTTCTCAGGTCAGTCAGCTTCACCCGAGCTCTCACGGTGCCGTCGGCGCTCACTTCATGGCCGATCACGTCAATAACAAGTCCGGGCCGGACGAAGTTCAGCAGATTGGCATCTGCGTAAAACGCTTTGTCGTTCTCTGTAAACTCCGGACCGGAGGCGCTTGTCAGATGCCATCCCAGGCCAATGAGTGTAAAAACCGCTAATAACTTAACAACGGTAAGAAGCCGTCCCATGCGGACCTCCCTCATCAATCCGTGACTACGCACGTGTGGGGCCAATGCAAAAAGGCCATAAATGCTAAGCAGCCGGTTGGATATAGCGGAAATTCCCCCGGCGCGCAGTGGGGGATTTAGCGCTTTTTGAGGTCGTACTTCTTCATCTTGTAGCGAAGCGTGTCGCGGGTGACATCGAGTAACTTGGCAGCCTGCGTCTGATTCCAGGCTGTCTTCTCGAGTGCGTTGAGCAGCATTGTTTTCTCCGCTTCCTCGAGGGACATTCCTTCGAGGGAGGGAGCGGAGCTGCGCACAGAGGGAGGTGCCGGCGGCGTGGCTGGAATTGAGCGCGGCATGAGTCCACCGTTGATGCCCAGGTTTTCCGGTTGGACCCAGTTGGATTCCTCCAGCACGACTGCGCGCTCGATAGTGTTGCGGAGCTCGCGTACATTGCCAGGCCAATCGTGCCGCAGCATTGCCGATTCGGCGGCGGGCGAGAGGCCGCGGATGTCGCGCTTGAACCGCTGGGAGAACAGGAGCAGGAAGTGAGCCGCGAGCGGGAGGATGTCGTCGGGACGTTCGCGGAGACTTGGAACTGTAAGCTGGATTACGTTCAAGCGGTAGAAGAGATCCAGCCGGAAGCGCCCTTGTTCAATGGCATCGCGCAGATTGCGATTGGTCGCCGTAACGATGCGCAGGTTGACGTCGATGTCTTTGACGCCACCGAGGCGGCGGAACTTCTGCTCTTCGAGGACCCTGAGCAGTTTGGCCTGGAGAGCGAGCGGAAGGTCGCCGATCTCGTCGAGGAAGACGGTTCCATTGCTTGCCAATTCGAGGATGCCGCGCTTTTGTGCTCTGGCATCTGTAAAGGCGCCCTTCTCATAGCCGAACAATTCGCTCTCGAGCAGGGTTTCGGGAATTGCGGCGCAGTTGATGGCGAGGAAGGGTTCCGACGTGCGGGCGCTGTGATAGTGGAGGAACTTGGCCAGCACGTCTTTGCCGGTTCCGCTTTCGCCTTCGAGCAGGATGGTCGAGACCTCGCTTGCGGCGACGCGGCGCGCAAAGTTCACCACTTGGCGCATCAGCGTCGATTCGACCACCATTTCGAAACCGCCCAATTCCGATTTGGAAGGAACGCGCACGCCGGTCGTGGAACGATCCTCGGCGTTGTCATCCACGACGGGCTCAAGCACGACGACGGCGCCGCGCACACGGGCATCACGATCGAGGATCGGCGAGAGGCTGCCGGAAACCGGCCGCTGTAGTCCCCCGGAGCCGGAAAGAGCAGCGCCGGGGGGAAGTTCAACCATCTTGCCGCTATCCAGCGTGTTCAGGAGAAGTCCATCGAGCAGGTTCCCTTGGGAATCCAGGAGCCGCGCCACTTCATTGAAGAAGCGGCCGCTGGCGTTCGTCAGCCGCCAGCCAGTCCAACGTTCGGCGGAAGCGTTCATTAGGGCGATGCGGGCGTCGCGGTCGAGCGTGATGACGGCCGTTTCCATCGACGATAGGGTGTCCTCGAGGAGACGCTGGCGGAGGCGGGATTCGCGTTCTACGGCGACCTTGTGCAAGGCCATTTCGATCGTGGCGTGAAGCTCAGGCTCTTGAAACGGCTTCACGATATAGCCGAGAGGTTCGGAGACTTTTGCCAAGGAGAGGGTATCTTCGTCGGCGTGCGCGGTGAGATAGACGACGGGGATATCGAAGCGCTGGCGCAGCAGGCGGGCGGTTTCCAGGCCATCCATGGAACCTTCAATGCGGATATCCATCAGTACAAGATCAGGCTGGTCGGCTTCGGCGCGGCGGAGCGCGTCGGCGCCATTGGCCACGGCAGCAGTGACTTGATAGCCGCATTGGGTGAGGATGTCGCGGAGGTCTTCGGCAGTAATCCGTTCGTCTTCGACCACCATGATGCGGGCGGGGTGTGTCACGGTTGCAGTGCCTCTCCATGGGCTTGAAATACGACTTCGGTGCGGGTTCCTTGGTCAGCGCCCATGGTTAACTGGGCGCCAATTTGTTCACTGAGTATTCGTACGAGGCGCAGCCCCAGCGATCGCGCATTCCAGAGGTTGGCATTGACGGGGAGCCCGATGCCGTCGTCGGCGACGACCAGCGTCAACTTCCCGCCATCGGAGCGTGTCAACGTCACCGATATCTTGCCCTCTTTGCCGCGAGGGAAAGCGTGTTTGAGGCAGTTTGACAGCAACTCATTCAGAATCAGTCCTATCGGGACCGCAAGCGCCATCGGCATTCGCTCGCCCCCAAAGTTCATTTCGAGCTTTACGCGACTGAGGCTGACGCCGTAGGAACGGAAGAGATGGCCTACCAGTTGATCAGCATACTCCTGGCAATCGATCTCGCTCAGATCCTTGGACTGGTAGAGACGTTCGTGAATGAGAGCCATCGAGTGGACACGGTTCTGGCTCTCACGGAAGGCGCGGCGGATCTCTTCCTCGGTCATCTGACGCGCCTGAAGGCCGAGCAGACTGGAGACAACCTGCAGATTGTTCTTCACGCGATGGTGGATTTCCTGCAGCAGCGATTCCTTTTCACGCAGGGACTGCTCGATTTTTCGCTCAGCGTCGCGGCGCGCAGTGATGTCGCGCAGGATCACCATAAACAGGAATTCTCCGTTGGACTCGGCTTTGGAAATGGAGGCTTCGGCGGGAAATTCGGTTCCGTCCTTACGCAATCCGTAAATTTCGCGCCGTTCGCCCATGCGTTTGGAAGCTTGCGGGTGTACGGCAAAATCCTGTACATGACTGGCGTGTGCCCGGCGAAACCCAAGAGGGATCAACATATCGATCGGTCGGTCGACGACTTCTTCGCGCTTATAGCCAAAGATTCGCTCCGCACCCGCGTTGAAGAACAGGACCTTCTGATCCTTTTTGATGGTAATGATGGCGTCGTCGGCCAAGTCGAGAATGCGGGAAAGGGGCCCGGACTCTGTCAAGAAGCGGTCCATTCAACCTCGTACCATCCGGTGAGCATTCCTCCAGCGTGTGCATACCCAGTCCTACGCAATTCGCCAGCCAACTGGGCGACGCGGCTCAAAATCGAAATGAACCGCTCGCAGGGAGTATACCGAACCTGAAGTGGTGTTGCGGCGAAGCACCCAAGGAAATGCGTGAAATGGCGCAAGTGGGCCCATCTGGAATGGTGACACGGAATGATTCAGCGCGGTAGGGGAATGGCGGATGAATTGCTCTCCCCGATTCGCACTGTGCCGATCACTGCCGTCCAACTCGCCGCAAGCCAAGCCTTCTCGTCCGGCTTCAGCGCCCCTCATTTGGATCTGATTGCGAGGATTTCGTCCGAGGCCTGGTTTCGAGCGGGCCAGCATCTGTGGCGGCAAGGCGAAGTGCACGAAACCTGTTATCTGATCCTAAAGGGGCGGCTGACACTGGAGATTTATATACCCATGCATGGACCAATCGGGGTGGACACGATCGAACCGGGCGAGTTCCTGGGAGGGACCGGACTGATCGATTCACAGAAATGGAACTTCGACGCACGTGCGTTAACAGACGTGCATGCGATCGCCATTGACTGCGCCAAACTGGGCCAAATGATCAAAGCGGATCATGAACTGGGTTACGAGGTGTACCGGTGTCTGGCACAAGTGTTGGATGACCGCTTGGGCAAGGCGCGGCGGCGGTTGCTTGAGCTTATTGTGCCTGCCCACGTATAAGTGCAGGTAACCCGCGATCATACGCGATATAATTCGCTCACAATCTACTTTCATGCCGCACGCACGCCTATTCGCGCCATTTGCGATGGGACTCCTCTCCTGGAGCCTTCCGGCGGAGGCGCAAATCCGCTTCAATCGCGATGTCCGTCCGATTCTTTCGGATCATTGCTTTACTTGTCATGGTCCGGATGCGAAGAACAAAAACGTTCCGCTGCGGCTGGATTCGTTGGAGGCCGCGACGGCGGACCTTGGGAAGGGACGGCGGGCGATCACGCCCGGCGACCTGGGGAAGAGCCAGTTGGTGGTGCGGATTCAATCGGCAAGCAAAGCTCTACGCATGCCCCCGCTGGCGACTGGCCACACCCTGAAACCGGCCGAGATTGAAACACTCAAGCGCTGGGTGGCCGAGGGGGCGAAATGGGAGAAGCATTGGTCGTATTTGAAGCCTGAGCGGCCGGCTGTGCCCAAGACGCCGTGGACCGAGCGCGAGCGGAACGCGATTGACGCATTCGTGTTCGCGCGGCTGGAGAAGGAAGGTTTGAAGCCCGCAGCCGAGGCGGGACGCGAGCAGTTGCTGCGCAGGTTGTCGCTCGATCTGACCGGGCTGCCGCCGGCGATTGCGGAGATGGATAGTTTTCTAGCCGATACCTCCGAGGAAGCATACGCCCGAACCGTGGAGGCATTGCTGGCGACGCCCGCTCATGCGGAAGTATTGACCGCGCGCTGGTTGGACGCGGCGCGCTACGCCGACACGAATGGCTATCAAACCGACGGCGAGCGCTCGATGTGGCGCTGGCGCGATTGGGTGCTCAACGCTTTCCAGAGCAATATGAGGTTCGACCAGTTCACGCTCGAACAACTGGCGGGCGATCAGTTGCCGAACGCGACTCTCAGCCAGCGCATCGCGACTGGGTTTCACCGCAACCATCGCGGCAACGGCGAAGGCGGAATTGTTCCGGAAGAATACTTGGCGGAATACGCTGCCGACCGTGTAGAGACGACAGGGACCGTGTGGCTTGGCTCGACGATTGGCTGCGCGCGGTGCCACAACCACAAATACGACCCGTTCACCCAGAAAGAGTTCTACCAGTTTTTCTCCTATTTCTCGAACATTCCCGAGCGCGGACGCTACTTCAAATTCGGCAATACACCGCCGCTGGTACCGGCGCCCACGGCAGAGGATGAGAGCAAGCTCGCTGCGCTTGATGCTAAGCTCACCGCCGCCGAGAAACTGTGGGCATCTCTGAAGTCTCGCGCGGGCGAGGCGGATCCGTCAGCCATCCCCCCGAGCTGGTCGACCTCGCGCGGGCGCATATTCCACACCGCCTTGAGCGACCGCTTCGACGGAACGCGCTTCCATGATGCGGGCGGCGATTCCGCTCCAGTGGGCTACTTCGACCGCTTCACCATTGCCGCGCGTTTCACCGCCGAGTCCCCGAACGGTGCGATCGTCACGCGAGCCAAGCTCGAACAGGAACCGACCGGTTGGGGAATTCATCTGGTCGATGGCAAAATTCGCGTGTACTTCTCCTCGCGCTGGCTCGACGACGCCCTGCACGTCGAGACGGCCGAGCCGGTTTCCCTAAACACGACTCATCATGTTGCTGTTAGCTACGACGCCTCGCGAGTGACAGCGGGGGTTCTGATCTATCTCGACGGCAAGCCCGTGACGACGACGTCGCTGCTCGATGAATTGAACCAGGAGTTTCGCGCTAAAGAGCCGATTCGGATTGGCGGCGGTGGCGGCCCCAAGGACCCGGCGCAGTCGTTCTTCAAAGGAACCATCGACGAGGTATGGGTGTACAAACGCGTGCTGGAGAACGAAGAGGTGGCGTGGCTTGCCAACCCATCGCTCGAGGCGGCGAAGCGTTCCGCATGGCCCGAAGACTTCGCCCCACCTGAAGTCCGCGACGCATACCGCAACTTGCTCGATTTGCGCGAGGAGCGCGCGAAGATGGTGCGCGAGTTCCCAACCGTGATGGTGATGGAGGACAACCCGGCTCCGCCGAAAGCGCACGTGCTGCTACGAGGCGCGTACGACAAGTTGGGCGAAGCGGTGACTCCCGGGTTGCCTGCATCGCTTGCAAGCGAAGCTGCCCCGAGCCGCCTGGCGCTGGCGCGTTGGATGATCTCGCGTGAAAACCCGCTCACGGCGCGTGTCATCGTGAACCGCTACTGGCAAATGATTTTCGGCACCGGGCTCGTAAAGACCGTGGAGGATTTTGGT
>DASRHX010000260.1:0-8687 GCA_035650295.1 Bryobacteraceae bacterium
TCGCCATGGAGGTCGGCTCCCGCCGTCTGCTTCACGTGAACGTCACCGATCATCCAACAGCGGCATGGACGCTCCAACAGTTCCGCGAGACTCTGCCCGGCGACCATTCGTACAGATTTCTCATTCACGATCGGGATGCCATCTTCTCTGTGCGCCTGGATCATGAACTGACCGGTTTCGGTATTCGCGTCCTAAAAACACCTGTTCGTTGCCCGCAAGCGAACGCCTTCTGCGAACGGCTCATTGGAACCATTCGGGGCGAGTGCCTGGACTTCCTGATTCCACTCGGCGAGAATCATCTTCGGCGCATCCTTACTGAGTGGTCGACCCACTACAATCGCGGTCGTTCCCACTCTTCCTTGGGCCCTGGCATCCCGGAATCACCTCAAGCCAAAATTCCGGCCAGCGGCTATCGACATCGCCTTCCGAACGGCTATCGTGTCACCTCGCGCCCCGTTCTCGGAGAGTTACATTGGGAATATGGCTTGGAGAAGGACGCTGCGTAGCATGGATTGATTTATTGCGGAGGACACGAATTTCTGCGGACCACAACCGAATTTTTGCGGAGCGCATCTCTAAGCAACCTCGTCGCGAACGGCGCTCCGCCTCAGAATAGGAACTTCATCCCAAACTGGATAACCCGCGGCCAAGCAAACTCACCGGTGACAACTCCGAACGCCGTGCTCGACGGCGTTGTGTTCGGATTCGTGAATTGCGGATGGTTCATTGCATTGATTGCTTCCGCGCGGAACTGCACTTGAACCTGCTCCGTGATCCGAGTGTTCTTCAGGAATGACAGATCCCAGTTGTTCGGTCCGTCGCCCCGGATGCCCGAAAAGCGGGTCGAGAGCCTCACCACGTTGGACGCAAGTTGCCGCTGGTTGTTCAACTCAAACCCCGCGGTGGTGTTGAACCACCGGTTTACAGACCGCTCGCTGGATGACAGCGGAACGTTCTTGATGTCGCCCACGAAAATCGCGTTCCCGAACCCGAGCGGCGCGCCGCTCTGCCGGGTGTAAATGCCCTGGAACTGCCATCCGCTGACCAGCACGGAGGCTATGCGGTCTGAAGGCGACCATGCCTTGCCGCGTCCAATCGGGAACTCATATAGCCAGGTCAGCGTCGTCCGGTGCGTGCGATCCTGCGAGGAAATCACCTCCTCCGGACGCGGATCGAACCCGTTCTGGAAAGAAAAGGCCTCCATCAGCTTCGACCATGTATATGAGAGGCTCGCGCTCAAATTCTGCGCAAACCGCTTCTCAAACCGGATTTGCATCGAGTGATACCAGGCGTAGCCGACATTCTGCCCGGAAGACACGCCCGAAAAATGCGGATACGGCCGCAACAGTTGCGAGCGGGTGACAGTGGTGCCGGCGAGGTTCGTCTTGGGCAGGAGCGGATAGAACGGATTCGACACCTGCGTGCTCAGGAAATCAATGGCCGCCTGATCCCGCACCGGCGAACGGCTGAAATACTGCTCGGGTATGGGGTTGATGTCGCGAGTGATCACCATATCCGTGCCCCGGTTGCCCACGTACGATCCTTCGATCACCATTCGACCCGGCAACTCGCGCTGAACAGCGAATTGCCATCGCTGCATATACGAGGACGTTGTGTTTTCGTCGAAGAAGCTGATGTTCTGGCCCAGATTCGTGGAGAGTCCGCCCGCTGCTCCACGCGGCGGCAGCAGCGTCCCAGGGAATGGGCTTCGGAGATTGGCGATGTAAGTTTGCCCATTGTCCAAAGAAGCAACCAGATCCGTTGTCTGGCTGAAACCCGTCTGGTTCACGTGAACGCTTACTACGCCGAGAGCGTCAAAAAAGATGCCATAACCCCCGCGCACCACCGTCTTCGGGGTGAGCGAGTAAGCAAACCCGATTCGGGGCATCCAAAGGTGCTGGCTGGTCTTCCAAAGTGTGCGCGGTTGGTCTCTCGCACCTGCGAACGTCAGACCCCCGATGGCACGAAACGCGGAGACCGGCACTTCCGAAATAGGATTGCGTGTGTAGTTGGCTTGCGCGGCAGCCTCTACGGGACTCGCGGCTGTAAAGTCAAACCCGCGCACGCTGCGATTGAAGCGCTCTGTAACGGGCCGCGCCGATTCGTAGCGCATACCAATCGAAAGGGTAAGTTTTCGGTTGACCTTCCAGTCATCTTGAAGGAACAGCGCCGGAACGATGGACTGCTCGGCGTAGCTATCGTTGATCGGAAAGTTGCCACCAGCCGGCAGTCCATACAAGAATGACGCCAGCGATTGACCCATCGGCGCCGCGGGTGAATTGTCCAGCGGACCGCGCGTCCAAGTGGAATCGAAGTTGAGAAGACCAGAAGAATTCCCTAGGTTGAAGTTGTTCCGCCGGTACACGCGGTAGACAATGCCATAGCGTAGGGTGTGCGGACCGAGGATATTCGTCAGGTTCGCTGCAGCTTCGTGAATATCCGTCGCGACGCTATTTTTGGAATTCGCCCCGCCCAATGGGGCGTAGCAGCTGCCGGTTGTGCCCGTAGCGCAGATGTTCATGTTGGGCAGTTTCAACGCCCTCGGGTCGACATCGTTTATCTGCTTGACGTACTCGCTCGAGAAACCAAGACCCGATAAGTCCCATCCCGCTTGGTAAGGCTCGTTTCCCGTAATGAACCTCGTCAAGGTGTATCGCGCGTTGATGAACATGCTTGGGGAGAGCGTATAGACGTCGTCAATGCCAAAGCCCCGGTTGAACCGAAAGAAATTGTCACCGACCGCATTGTTGTGCTTGATGTTTTGAGGACGCTGCAACTCGGTGACGTTCCACCGCACGTAGACGCGATGGCCCGTAGAGAAATTGTGGTCGACGCGGATGATGTGGTTGGAGTACGTATCTTGTGAGTTCCGACCCTTTGCGTAATTGTTCGTGCCGTCGGCGGTTCCCGCCTGGTTTGGCGGATCCCACAGGGCTGCGATATTGCGCGCCACTGGGCTGATGAGACTGCTGGGAATGACATTGTTCGGTACCGGCTGCCGGCTGAACCGCCCGCCTGGCGCCGGTTGAATGCTAAAAGGATCGTAAATCTGGTACCGCGACCCAAATGTCTGAAGGACGCCAGACAGATTCCCGCTCCTCTCCGCTGCGTTCGGCACCGATTCGACAATGAAGGGCGAAGGATCGAAGCTCCAGATGCCCTCGTAGCCGTACATGAAGAAGGTCTTGTTCCGGCCATCGTAGACCTTGGGTATCCGAATCGGACCGCTCACGCTACCGCCCCACCGGTAGAGGCGGAACTGCGGCTTTCCGGATGCCAACCGGAAAAAACGGTCGGCGTTGAGAACCGGGTTCTGCAGAAAAGTATAGATTTGCCCATGCAGCGCGTTCGTACCGGACTTCAGGCTCATGTTGACCGAGGCACCGCCCATGAAGCCGGTGCTGGCGTCGAAATTGGCCGCCTGGACTTTGAATTCGTCGACCACGCCCGGAGGTGGCGAGTAGGCCACCTGCGTTCCCTGCATATTCGGCGCGCCGTCCATCATGAACTGATTGCTGCCAGAGCGAGTACCGTCGATCGACATTGTCGACGGCGAGGACGTATCGAACGGCCGAACGTAGCCGGCTGACTCAGGTGTGAAGATCACGCCCGGAGCAAGCGTGGCCATCGTCAACACCATTCCATCTTTCAGAGGAAGTTCGAGAATTTGCTTGCTGTCCACCACGTAGCCGATCGCCGCCGAAGACGTATCGAGGATAGGTGTCTCGGCCTGGACCTCGACCACCTGCGAGGATTGCCCGACTTCCAGAGCGACATTGATCGCAATCTGGTCATTGACGCGCACCACGATGCCAGTGCGAGTGACTGTCTTGAAGCCCTGGCTTTCGACTCTAAGTGAGTAGGGTCCGGGCAGAATCAGCGGAAACACATAATCCCCTGTTCGATTGGTGATCGATTCCAGGCGCACACCCGTTTCGGTATTCGTAGCCTCAACTTTCGCGCCGGCGATCACAGCGTCCGTTGGATCCGTGACGCGGCCTAGCAGCGTGCCACGTGCTTCCTGTGCCAGCAGCGACGCGAGCGCAGAGATTATTGAGCAGATAGCGACCTTCACCACCCAGTTCACGACCCACCTCCATTTGCTGTGTTAAGACCAAAACTCAGCGGCCCAGCCGCGTGGACTGGTGAGCCGCCATTTGCCATTGGCCTCCATTCTCGACGTATACCTGCAAAGTCCGAACTCGGAACGGTTCGCGTCCCACCATCTTGACGTCTACAAAGCCGGTCAGGACGGCTGTTTTTCCATACGGCACAATTCTCAGATCGGTGAACGTGAAAGACTCATATCTGGGCGGAGCTGTCGTCACAGCTTTCACGTATTCGTTTTTATTTTGGGTCTGCCCACCGGCGTGGGCGTATTGGAGGTCATCGGCCAGAAAGCGGTTGAGGGCAGCTGCATCCTGCTTCACCGCGCCGGTGGTCCAGCCGACCGCAGCTTCATGGACAAGCTTTTCCACATCGGCGGCGAGCGCCGCGACCGCGGTAAAAGTCAATGAAAGAAACAATTTCATGTTTACGCCCGCAACCTGTGCATCAAATCCAGGCTGCCGCCAACGTCGGTCAGGCGGAAATCGCGCCCCTGGTGACGATACGTGAGTTTCGTGTGATCAAGGCCCATCAATCCTAGAATGGTCGCGTGTAGATCATGGAGATGTACTTTATCCCCTACCGCCCGCAGCCCGAGTTCATCGGTCGCACCGAACACCCTCCCACCGCGTACCCCGCCACCCGCCATCCAGATTGTGAATCCATAAGGATTGTGATCGCGCCCTTCGGCACCCCCCTGTCCTCCGTCCGAGGTCGGCGACCGGCCAAACTCGCCGCCCCAGATCACTAGTGTGGAATCGAGCAAACCACGCGACTTGAGATCCGTCAACAGTCCCGCAACAGGGAGATCGGTTTGCGCCGCCTTAGCCTGATGATTCTTATCGCAGGCGATATGCCCATCCCAGTCCGTCGCATTCATGCCATTTCCGGACCAGACCTGGACGAAACGCACGCCACGCTCCACCAGCCTGCGCGCGAGCAAACAGCGCCCGCCGAAATCGGCGCTTACTGGGCTGTCCAGTCCATAAAGCTTCTTGGTAGCCTCCGATTCGCCACTTAAGTCGGTAGCCTCCGGCGCAGCCATTTGCATTCGAAACGCGAGCTCATAGGACGAAATGCGAGCCGACAATTCCGAATCATTGTGGCGTACGCGCATATGCTCCTCATTGAGCGACTTCAGCGTGCCTAAAAAATCGCGCTGCTCAGAATCTTTAATCCCGCGCGCAGGCGTCAGGTTCAAAATCGGGTTTCGCCCAGGCCGGAACGTGGTGCCCTGATAAGCAGCTGGCAAATAGCCTTGCCCCCAAACCGCGGGCCCCGATCGGACTCCGCCCTCGAGCAACACGACGAACCCCGGCAGGTTCTGATTCTCGGTACCGAGGCCATAAAGGATCCATGACCCCAGGCTCGGCCGCCCAATTCGGGGCCAGCCATTATTGATCAGAAACTGCGCCTGTGAGTGAGTGAACCCCTCGTGATAACACGAGCGGATAACGGCGATGTCATCCACCTTCTGCGCAATATGCGGCAGCAGATCCGACACTTCGATGCCCGATTGGCCATGTTTCTGAAACTTTCGAGCCGACCCGAGCACAATCGAATCCTTGAACTGTCCGTTCTGAAAATCCGCGTCGCCGAACGTCGCCGGAGGATGCTTACCGTGCAACTTATTGATCAGCGGCTTGGGATCGAACGTATCGAGGTGGCTTGGACCACCCTGCATGAATAACGAAATTACGCGTTTGGTGGTAGCGGGCAGCGTTGCAGCCCCAGGAGACTGCCCCATCAAATCGAGGGCGGCGATCCATCCAATACCCAGCCCAGACTGCTGCAAGAATATTCGCCGCGTATCAGTCGACATACAAAAACTCATTGAGATTGAAAACCAGCAGGCATAGGCGCGAAAGGCTGTTGCGCTCGAGATATTCAATCGCGGATTGGCGTTCCCGAGGTGCCGGGGTTCGCCCGAGCGCGATCCGCCAAGTTGTTTCCACAAGCTTTCCGCTATCTTCTGAAGCCGCTGACTTCCGTACCCGAGCTGCGAAGTTATCCGCCTCTGCGGAAGCAAACTCACTGTTCATGAGCGCCAGCGCTTGTGGCGCCACTGTAGACCGTTCGCGCCGCGCACAACTTGTCGCGCTGTCCGGCGCGTCAAAAATCTGAAGCATTGGCAGCGTCAGCGACCTTTTCATCTGGAGGTAAATACTGCGCCGGTTGTGCTCCGCCGGATCAGGATGCGCCGGCCACAGATAAGGCATTCGTGCCGCCTGCATCTCTTCCTTGGTAAGGGGTGGAATGATGCTCACTCCGCCCATCTTCAGGTTCAGGGCCCCCGCCACAGCCAAAATAGAATCGCGGATCGAGTCTCCGTCCAACCTCGACCGGTTCATCCGGCTCAGATAACGGTTATCCGGATCCTTCGCGAGGTTCTCTTCACTCGAAAGGCTAGACGATCGGTAGGTCCGCGAAAGCATGATCTGCCGGTGCATCTCCTTTATGCTCCAACCACGCCCGACAAACTCGGTTGCGAGCCATTCCAGCAGTTCAGGATGCGTCGGCGGTTCCCCTTGGCGCCCGAAATCGCTAGGCGTGCGCACGATCCCTTCACCGAAATGACCCTGCCAGATGCGATTCACTATGACGCGTGCGAGCAGCGGCTGCTCGGGGTCGGTCAGCCAGAGCGCCAGCGACTTGCGCCGTTGCGGTACGAACAAAACACCCTTAGGCTCCTCGATGGGGGGACCCGAATTCAGTGCTGCGGGGAAGCCTGGCTCCACCTTCTCGCCCCTCGCCCTCCACTCGCCCTTGGTGAGGATGTAGGTATCGGGCACGACCTCGTCATGCGCCAACACAATCGCGGTCGGATAGCGTTCCGAAGCGCGCAGATAAGCTTCGCCCAGCTTTTGCAGCAACTCGGCACGCCTGGCATCGATCGGCGGGCTGCCAGCCGTCGGATCGTCAACCGCCTCTGCATTGCGCCGCCGCCCGCCTCGCGCCGCCATCTGCTTATAAGCTTGCGCTTGCGCCAGCAGCGGGAAATTCCGCGAAGCTGTCTGCACATCGAACAGGCTCACCAGCGGGATCTCGCGCTCGACGCTACCCGCAAAGATCGCCGCCAGCCCGTAATAGTCGCGCTGGCTGATCGGATCAAATTTATGGTCATGACAGCGCGCGCACGCAATGGACAGTCCTAGAAACGCGCTCCCTACAATATCCACCGCTTCGGCCTGCCATTCGGCGCGATACTGATCGCCATAGTAGGTGTACTCAATCGGAAATGCACCAAGCGTAAACAGGCTCGTGCCGATGCGACGATTGATATTTTGTTCTTTGTCCTTCGGCAGCTTCGAGGTGCCTTCCAGGTCCATGTTCATCGACCACAGTTCATCTGCAGCGACCTGTTCCTTGACGAATACATCGTATGGCTTGTCTTCATTGAAGGACTTGATCACATAGTCGCGATACCGCCACGCCGTGAGGTAGAAATGATCAGTCTCAAAACCGGACGTATCGGCATAGCGCACTAAGTCCAGCCAGTAGCGCCCCCAGCGCTCTCCATAACGCGGGGACCTGAGCAGTCGGTCAATCAGCTTGCGATATGCGTCAGGGGAGGTATCGCTGACGAACTCGTCTACCTGCTCAGGAGTGGGCGGCAGACCATGCAGATCGAAGTACGCACGCCGCGCCAACACCTGCTTGCTAGCCTCCGGTGCTGGTTGCAGTTCTTTCTCCTGGAGCCCGGCCAAAATGAAGGCATCAATAGGATTCGCGGACCACGCAACATCCTTCACCGCCGGTGGATTCGGACGTACCGGTTTCCGGAACGACCACCAGTTTGCGCCCGAACTCGCCGCTTTCTCATCCCAGACCGCGCCGGTATCGATCCACTGTCGGATCGCCGTAAGTTCGGCCCGGCTCAAGCCCGTGTTGCCCGGGGGCATCTTGAGTTCCCCGGACCGCTCGATTGCCTGATAAAGGAGGCTCGCGCGAGCGTTCCCTGGCAACACCGCTGGTCCGCGCTTGCCCCCCTTGAGCAACGTCGCGCGATCCCTCATGTCTAGATCCGACATCCGCGCCGAACCGTGGCACGAGACACACTTTGCATTAAGAATCGACTGGGCGCTCTGCGCCTCAGCGAGCGGCGCCAATGCCGCATAGAAAACGGCTACCAAGGCCAAGCCGTATTGCATTTGCGCAGAATTCTATCACGCACAATTTGCGAGCGCAGCGCGACTTGGCGACTTGGCGAACTCGGCAAGCTGGCCGAGCCCCTGCTGCTCCACCACCGGCTTGCATTACTCCTGGCATGCAATGCCAAGACACGTCTTGCCGATCGGTGGACAAAAACTGGCGATGGTTACCATGCCCAAGCTCTTCGATGGAGTTGGCTCTGATCATTCGACTGTCGTTCGGGCCGCTGATTACGGCACTCATCGCCTCCTTTTCCGGCTGGTTTCAGAACCGTGCGGCGCTCCAATTGGAGATTCTTGCGCTGCGCCACCAGATCGGCGTCCTGCAGCGTTCCGTGAAGCGCCCGAAGCTGACGAGTTCGGACCGACTGTTGTGGGTTTGGCTCTGTTCGGTGTGGAAGGACTGGAGGTCTGGCGTCCACATCATGA